>JAAUOI010000002.1 GCA_012036375.1 Allobrachymonas sp.
TGCGTCGGGCTGTCACCGCGCAAACAAGTTGGGGTGGTGACACGTTTCGCGCGAGATCTTCAAGGTGGCCAACAAGGCCGCGTGGCGAAGGGGTTGCGACCTGCGATTTGTATCGCGCAAGGCGCAGGAAACGCTCTGCGTTTCCCTTTGTCGTCTAAGGCAACAAGTGTTGCCTAACTCCTTGCGCGATAGGTTGGTAAAGGACGCAGTGCCCGCTTACCTCGCAACCGCTCTCAGCCAAACGAAACCTTCAGCACGCCGACACCAAACACTATAAGATCAATAGCACTCCGCGCATAAAATACGCCGGCTACAACCTCAAAACGCCTTAAAAACCAACGCCTTTTGTCACCAACGCGCCAAAACCCTTCTTCAATAGGGAAACCCATGTCGCATGAGGGGCAAAACACAGCGCACACTATGGCAATTGGGAAACAGTAGGAGCAGCAAAATGTTTGATTACGTGATCGTCGGCGCAGGTTCAGCGGGTTGTGTGTTGGCAGCACGCTTGAGCGAAGACCCTTCTGTGAAGGTTGCGCTGCTTGAAGCCGGGCCTGCGGATAGTTCGGTGCTCATTCACTGCCCCGGCGGCTTGGCGCTGATGGCGCAAACGAAGATTGCGAATTGGGCCTATGAGACCGTGCCGCAAAAAGGTTTGAATGGTCGCAAAGGCTATCAGCCGCGCGGCAAAGTGCTCGGAGGATCGAGCTCGATCAACGCCATGATCTACATTCGCGGCCAGAGCCAAGATTACGACGATTGGGCGGCTCAGGGCAACAGCGGCTGGGCTTGGAGCGATGTGCTGCCGTATTTCAAGCGCTCGGAGAATAATGAGCGTGGTGCAGATGAATTACATGGCCAGGGCGGGCCACTTAACGTCAAAGATCTCACTTCGCCGAATCGTTTTGGCTCGATGTTTGTCAAAGCCGCGCAGGAGGCTGGCTTTGCCTTCAATGCCGATTTCAATGGCGCGAGCCAAGAAGGTGTGGGCAGCTTTCAGGTGACGCATAAAAACGGCGAGCGTTGGAGCGCGGCCAAAGGCTATCTCACGCCGAATTTGAATCGCCCCAATTTGCAAGTGATCACGCAGGCGCAAACCACGCGGGTGCTGTTTGAGGGCAAACGCGCTACCGGCGTGGAATACCGCCACGAAGGGCAGCTCAAGACGATTTCCGCTACGCGCGAAGTGATCTTGAGTGGCGGCGCGTTTGGCTCGCCGCAGATGCTGATGCTCTCAGGCATTGGGCCAGGCGCACATTTGCAAAGTAAGGGCATCAACGTTTTGCACGATCTGCCAGGCGTGGGGCAGCATTTGCATGACCACATGGATGCGGTGCAGGTGTATCACGCGCCGGAGCAAACGGATTTGTTTGGCATTTCGTTCACCGGGATGGTCAATGCGTTCAAAGGCGTTCAAGAGTGGCGCAATCAGCGCACAGGCATGTTGACCACGAATTTTGCAGAGGCGGGTGGCTTCATCAAAAGTTCTCCTGATGAGGCGCGGCCGGATTTGCAGCTGCACTTTGTCATCGGCAAGCTCATCAACCATGGGCGCACGCCCACCTGGGGGCATGGCTTTTCTTGTCATGTGTGCGTGCTTCGTCCGAAAAGCCGTGGCAGCGTGCAATTGGCCAGCAATGATCCGGCAGCAGCGCCTTTGATCGACCCCGCTTTCATGCAAGATGCTGATGACGTGCAGTGCATGATCAAGGGTTTCAAAGTCATGCGCAACATCATGAACCAGCCGACGCTTGCCGGCACGGGTGGCAAAGAAATTGCGCTGAGCAACTGGGCGCAAAGCGATGCGCAAATTGAGCAGTTCATGCGCAACAACGGCGACACGATTTATCACCCGGTGGGCACTTGTCGTATGGGATCAGGCGCTTTAGATGTGGTGGACGATCAACTGCGTGTGCATGGCATGCAAGGTTTGCGTGTGGTGGATGCCTCCATCATGCCGCAGCTCATCAGCGGCAATACGAATGCACCAACCATCATGATTGCGGAGAAGGCGGTGGATTTGATTCGTGCGGCAGCTTGAGTGAATTGAGCAGTCTACAAAAGTGAGTTTTTAAGGCGTTTTGAGGCTGTAGCCGGCATAAATATTGCGCCGAATGCTATTATTTTTATAGTTAATTAACTGGCTTCTGATGCCGCCTGTGCTGCATCGAAATAACGCTTGGGCACATGCGTGGTGAGGCGTTCGATCACGAGTTGCGCAATCTCAGGCGTGATTTCATGACCGACAAAGGGGATCACATCAGCCGTGATGTCTGCCCCCAGTTGCACCAAGCGCTGGGCCGCATGCACCGTATGTGAATAAGCGATCACGCTGTCTTGCTTGCCGTGGATCATGTGAATGGTGAAGTTGGGCGCTTGGGTGGGCAAGGTGCTGAAGCGGCCTGACAACGCGACGATGCGCGTAGCCAGCGCTGTGCCAGTTTGCGTGCTTTCCAGCGCCATGATCGCACCTTGAGAAAAACCGACCAAGGCAGTGCTCTCGTGATTCACACCAAAGGCTTGTTGGAATTGCTGCACGGTTTGTATGAACACGGGCATGGCTTGAGCGCTGCGTATCGGGCGCTGCTCCTCGGTGATGCCTTCCACAGAAAACCACTGATAACCGCTGCTATACGGGCAATCATGTGGCGCTTGTACGCTCACGATGGCGCTTTGCGGAAACTGCTGCGCAAAAATTCGCCCGAGCGGCACGAGATCATCAGGCGCAGCGCCCACGCCGTGAAACAGTAAGAGCAGCTGCTTGGGTGCGCCCGCTTGAGGTTGATGAACGATCAGGCTCATGATGTGCTTCCGAAAATAAAACCATCCATTGACAGAATGCCATAGGCCACGCCACCGTCGATGAGTTGAGCCGTTTGGCCGTTCGACGCACCGAGAGCCACGAGCAGCGGCAAGTAATGCTCATCCGTCGGATGCGCGCGCTTGGCATGCGGCGCACGCTCGAAGGTATGAACCAGCGCATCCGCATCGCCACGCAAAGCTGCCTCGCGCACCCAAGCCGCAAATTTCGTCACATAAGGCAGAGCAGGCGAGTTCAAGTCCCGCCCGCTGCGAAACTCGGAAAGGTTGTGTGTCAAGCTGCCCGTGCCGATGATGAGCACACCTTCCTCGCGCAAGCCTTGCAGCGCCTGCCCGTATTGCAGCGCTTGCGCGGTGGACAAGCCCGCAGGAAGTGAAATTTGAAACACGGGAATATCCGCCCTGGGATAGAGATACGTCAGCGGCACCCAAGCGCCGTGATCAAGCCCCCATCGATCCGTGGCAACGGGATTCCATCCAGCATCAGCTAACAATTTCATAGCACTTTGCGCAGACTCTATATGGCCTTGAGCCGGAAATTGCATTGAATAAAGACGCGGATCAAAGCCGCCGAAATCATGGATGGTTTCGGGCTTTTCGGCAAAGCACACGGCTGCGCCGCGCGTCATCCAATGCGGAGAAATTACAGCAATCGCTGTCGGGCGCGGCAGTTGTTCGCCTAAAGCTTGCAGGGCAGACCCCGCTTGGCCGGGCTCTAAGGCGAATATCGGCGAGCCGTGGGAAATAAAGAGGGTGGGTAGTAAGGTCGGCATGATGAGGAATGACAGACTGAAATCCAAAGGTTTTACTGCGCCCTTAGCATTCAGTCATTATGAAATCTCCAATCTTTCAATTGTGCGCCACTGCCGCATGGCTCGCATTCAACACTTTTGCACACACCGTACAAGCGGCGGATTACGTGGGCCCTCTGTTCGATGCGCATCTGCATTACAACGACGATGCGCAAACGCCGCATCCCATTCCTGATGTGCTCGCGCGCATGCAGCGCAGTGGCGTCAAAGCCATCATTGCCAACTCTCGGCCGAACGATGGCACGAAGAATTTAGCCAGCGCCAAAGCGCAAGCCGCGCAAGCAGGCGTGACCGTCATCCCCTTCATTCGCCTCTATCGCAATCGCGCGGATTACGACAACTGGTTTCGTGATGAGACGATTTATACGATGGTGCAAGATGAATTAGCTCGCGGCACAGCAGCCGGCGCATATCGCGGCATCGGCGAATTTCATTTGTACGACAGCGCAAATGCCAACGGCGTGGTAGCCGCCAAGCTCATGAAGCTGGCCGAAGAAAAAGACTTGGCCATCCTCGCGCATGTGGACGATGTGGCAATTGATCTACTCATGGCGCATACCCCAAAGAAAAACCGCCAAACTCATTTGGGCGCACACTGGCATCGGCGGTGCCAGCGCAGAGCGCGTCCGCGCCCTGATGCGCAAATATCCTGGCTTGCATGGCGAACTGTCGTATCGCCCCAACCTCACGGGCAACGACGGCAAGCTCACTCCTGAATGGCGCGCGCTGATTATGGAATTCCCCAACCACTTCATGATCGGCTCCGACACTTGGGTCAACCAGCGCTGGCAATATTACGAAGAACTGATGAAGGGCTACCGCGTCTGGCTGGGTGATTTACCACCTGATACAGCTCGCAAAGTGGCTTGGGAGAATGGCTCAGCTCTGTTTGGCTTGAAATAAATTAATGAGATGCTGAGTAGGCTCGGTTGGCAAGGGATGCTGCGAGCACTTGCGCGGGATCAATCAATGTCAAATACTGCGCCGCGCTTAAATTTTGCAAACCAAGAGGAATTTCAGTGCAACCCATGATGATGGGCTGGTAAGGTAGCGATAAAGCCACTTCGCCAAAACAATGCGTGGCCAAGGGCATATTGCCGGCTTTCACGCCCTCAAAAATTCCGCGCGTGATCTTCTCACGCTGATCGACGCTAGGCAGATGGCATGCAATGCCAAATTCAGCGAGTGCCTCTTCGTACAAACCCGTTCGATATGTGCCTTCCGTGGCCATCAAACTCACCGCTTGAATGCGCTGAGCATGTAGCGTGCGCGCCACCTCTTGCGCCATATGCAGCAACTCGATTTGCGGGAATCGTTCTTGCAAACTGGCATGCCAAGCATGCGCGGTATTGCAGGCAATCGCTACGCTGCGAGCGCCCAATGCGGCCAAGCGGCCGAGCGCTTGCAGCATAGGATCAAGGGGCTGATGCGCACCAAGGCTTGCATCATGCAAGGCTTGTGTGCGATCCGGCACGGGCACTTGCGCGAGCCAATGCTCAGGAAAGCTTTGATCCCTCACGACAAGACCTGCGCGGCGCAAATGCTCCGCACAGGCCTGCACAAAAAGGCGGACAAAGTCTGCCCCGGCGGCTGGGCCCATGCCGCCCAAAATACCGACGGTGTGCATAGTAGCTTAGAGCGCTGGCTTATCGGACAAAGCCTTCAAGTTGTCGCGCAGCTCTTTGTTCATCGGCAGGCCAACGGCGGTATTGCGCGGAGGAATCGGCTGCATGAACCACTTGGTGTAAAGCTTTTCAAACTCACCTGATTTCATCAAGCCGCCAATCGTGCCGTTGACCACTTCAGCGAATTTTGGATCATCCTTGCGCATCATGCAAGCATAGGGCTCGACTTGCAGCGCATCGCCCACCACTTCCCATTCCGCTGGATTCTTGGCCGTACCGATCAAGCCAAAGAGCAAGATGTCGTCCATTGCGAAGGCCACTGCGCGGCCAGCATCGACCATCAGCATGGAGTCTGCATGGTCTTTGCCGAGCAGCACTTCAGTATCGATTTTGTTGTCGGAGGTGTATTTGCGCATCACGAGGGCATTGGTTGAGCCAGAGGTGGTGGCGTAGGTTTTCTTGGCCAGATCGCCGTAGTTCTTGACGCCAGATGTTTTCTTGGTCAGCAGGCGCGTACCCGTATAAAAAATGTTAATTGAAAACTGTACTTCTTTGGCGCGTGTGCTGTTGTTGGTGGTTGAGCCGCATTCCAAATCAATCGTGCCATTGGTGACCAAGGGGATGCGATTGGCCGAAGTGACAGCTTGCCATTCGACTTTGAGGTTGGGCATATTGAGGCGTTTTTTCACCGCATCGGTCACAGCGTTACTCAAGTCAACAGACATGCCAATCGGCTGCAAGCCGCCAGCCAAATAGCTGAATGGCACGGAAGACTCGCGATAGGCGAGTGTGATCTTGCCGCTGTCGGTGATTTTCTTGAGCGTGTCTGTCGCTTGCGCTAGGGTAGCAGCGGAGGCGCAGACGAGGCAAGCAGCGGCAATGGTTTTGATGAGCATGATGTTTCCTCTGTGAGGGATGAGTGAAAGGAATGCTCAGTGTAGGGCGGTGCACTGAGCAGTAGCAATGCCGACTTATCCGCAGCCTATGCCGGCAAGTTATGGCTGATTGGTGCAAACCCTTGAACCAAATGCTTGTTCAAGCTCAGGCTATGAGTTTGCGCTATGGGATGTGGGCAGATTCGCATAGCAGGATCGCGACTTCGCGGCCTACAGTGATGCGCATGACGACATTTTATGGAAGCAAAGGGCAACGGACATGCGCGTGATGGTGGTTGGCGCAGGCATTGTGGGTTGCTCGACAGCGTATGCCTTGCAGAGGCAAGGCTATCAAGTCACTTTGCTGGACGCGCAGGTGGAGGTGGGGCGCATGAGCAGCTATGCCAACGGTGCGCAACTGAGCTACAGCTATGTGGAGCCACTCGCGTCTGATGCGACGCTGCGCGCTTTGCCGGGTTTGCTACTGGCCAAAGATTCTGCGCTCAAATTCAGCCCGCGTTGGGACACGCAGCAATGGGCTTGGGGTATACAGTTTCTAGCGGCTTGCACGCGCTCGCAAGCGCAGAACGGAACGCGCCAACTACTTGAACTGGCCGCGCTTAGCCGCAGAACGCTAGAGAGTTGGATGGAGGAAGAGCATTGGTCGATTGACTTTGCCCGCAACGGCAAATTGGTACTCTGCCGTGATGAAGCAACACTACGCAGGCAAGAAGCCCAAGTGGCTTTGCAGGCCAAACTTGGATCAAGCCAAGAAGTGCTGAACGCAAAACAATGCGCTGAGCGCGAGCCAGCTCTTTCACATATTGCGAACTCATTTGCTGGCGGCATTTGGACTGAGAGTGAATGCGTAGCCAATCCGTATTTGTTGTGTCAACAGTTAGCAAACAGCTTTGTGGAGCGGGGCGGCAAGCTGGCTTTAGGGCAAAAGGTGACTGCTTTTGAGCGACAAGCGAATCGCGTGCAAGCGGTTCACACTGAGCAAGGCAGCTTGCCCTGCGATGCAGTGGTGATTGCCGCTGGCGTGGCCAGCCCACGCTTGGGCGCGATGCTGGGCATGAAGCTGCCGATTTATCCGATCAAGGGTTACAGCATCACCGTGCCTGTGATCAACGCTGAAAAGCTTGCGCGTTGCAGCATCACGGATTTGGGATTGAAGACCGTGTTCGCACCATTGGGCCAGCATTTACGCGTGGCTGCGGCGGCTGAGATCGTGGGGGAAGATCTGCACATTGATCCCAAGCGCATTGCGCAAATGCTGCATGCGGTGAACGAATTGTTCCCCGGCGCTTGCGATTTGAGCGCACCGCAAACTTGGGCGGGCTTGCGCCCAGCGACGCCCAATTCGCTGCCTATCATCGGGCAAGCTGGCGGCTGGGCGAGTAATGCGTGGGCCAATGCCGGGCAAGGTGCATTGGGCCTAACGCTTGCTGCAGGCAGCGCTGCAAGGCTAGCGAGCGCGTTGTGAATTTAAATGACGGCCTCAGTCTGCGTCAGTGCATTTTGCATGCAGCGCGTCATGCTGAGTGCCAAGAGCGAGCTGGGGCGGTTGGCCGGGCGAAGCGCATGAATCGGTACGATGATTTGCGGCTCAAGTGGCAACACCAGCACCTTGCTGCGATCCGCAGAAACGGCGGTGCAACTGTCCACCAATGCAATACCCACGCCATGATGCGCCAAAGCGAGCGCAGCGTGATAGGTCTGCACCGTCACCACCGATTGCAGACCCACACCCGCCTCGCGGCAAGCATGGTTCAAATGCGTGCCCACCGGGTCGCGCACATCAAGGTTGATCACAGGAAAGTCCGCAATGTCTTGCAAGCTCACGCTGCCTTTTTTGGCCAAGCTACTGGCCAGCATGCCTTTGGGCGCGATGCACATCATGCGGCCACGCGCGAGCGCTTGCTGCTCCAAGGCAGGATGAGCCACCGCGCTGAACACAAAGCCCAGATCGGCCTCTTGCAATACCAAAGCCGAAATAATTTGTGGCGAATGCAGCGCTTCTACCGTAACGCGCACTTCAGGATGCAGCTTGCGAAACGCATGCAACGCACGCGGAATGATCTCGTAGCTCAGTGCGAGTACCGTGAGCATATGCAGCGCGTCATCGCGCTGGCCACTTTTGAGGCTGCTGGCCAGCCGCTGCACCTCATCGAGCTGATGAAACAAGCGCTCGATATGAGGATAGAGCGTCTGCGCTTCGCTGGTGGGCACAAGCCTGCCTTTGGTGCGCTGAAACAGCGAGAAACCCAATTGCAATTCAGCATGCGCGAGGATGCGGCTCACCGCCGGTTGCGTCACGTTAATGAGCCGCGCTGCTGCACTGACGCTGCCTGTGAGCATTACTGCATTGAACACCTCGATATGCCGCAGTCGCATGGTCGAACGCCTTATGAATAAAACCCAGGGAGCACTCTTTTTCGGAGATTGTGCATGAAACACTTCACACTTTTTGTATTGTTTGCGGTCTTAAGCAATATGGCACATGCCCAAAGCATGCTGGAAAAATTCGCAGCACCCGCGAGATCACGGTGGCGCACCGCGATGCCTCGATTCCGTTTTCTTACCTCGATGCAAACGGACAACCCATTGGCTATGCGATGGATTTGTGTCTCAAAGTCGTTGACGCGATCAAGCGAGAGCTGAAGCTGCCTGCGCTTGATGTGAAATACCTCAAAGTAACATCGTCTTCTCGCATCCCCGCTATTGCCCAAGGTCAGGCAGCGCTTGAATGTGGCTCGACCACCAATACCGTTGAGCGACGCAAGCAGGTCGATTACACAATTGCGCATTTCATCTCATCAGCGCGTTTTTTGGTGCGAGTGGATTCCAAGATTGAGCGCTTGGAGGATCTGGAGGGAAAGCTTGTGGTGTCCACGCGCGGCTCGACCAACTTGAAAACACTGGAGCGCATCAATGCAGAGCGCGCGCTCAAGATGAAGGTGCTGGAAGCCGCTGACCACGGCGAGGCATTCAGTCAAGTGGCACAGAAAAAAGCAGATGCATTCGCGATGGATGATGTGCTGTTGTTTGGCCTACGTGCCAATTCCAGCGAGCCACAAGCTTTCAAAGTCATCGGTAAACCGATGACGATTGAACCCTATGCCATCATGTTGCCAAAGGGAGATGCAGCTTTCAAACGTGTGGTGGATGCCGAGGTGCGGCGCATTATTTTGAGCGGAGAAATCAATGCGATCTATCGCAAATGGTTTGAGCAAGCGATTCCGCCCAAAGGCATCAATTTGAATTTACCGATGCCTTTTATGCTGAAAGACTCATTCAAGTTTCCAAGCGACAAGGTGGCGGATTTGGCTCAGTGATCAAGTGCTGGCCAGTAGACCTTGCTTCATGAGCCAAGTGAGGAGGTCTGGCCACAGGCGCTGCCCGACTTCTTTGCGGAAGTAACCCATATGACCCACTTGCTGCACGCCGAGCGCTTTGGCTTCGAGGTCAATACGTTCAACTTGGGTATTGCGATAGCCAGAAAAAAAGCATCGCGCGAGGCGGGTGGTGCCCACAGGTCATCGGTGCTCACGGCGGCGGCGACTGGAATCGTGATGCGATCGAACTGCTGGGCAATGGCCACTGCGTCAGGCGCTTTGTCATCAAAGAAATAGCGCGGGAAGCTGCACCAGCGTTTCCAATCGCGGTACACGCCCAGTGGTATGTCTTCACCGATCCCAAACTTGCTCATGGGCTGATAGCCGAGCAAGCTAGTGACCACCGGGCCGATCAGATTCCACAACACCCAGACTTTGATGCGCTCGGCAGGCGGCATCCAGCCATGCCAGCCTGCGCCGCTGCCACAAAAGTAGGCTGCACGAAGAGCGTTGGGGTCGGGCAGTTGGCCGAGCGCGTGGCCGCCTAGGCTGTGGCCCACCATGTAAGCAGCGCCGCGCTTTGTCGCGTAATCGACGACAGCAGCCAAATCTTTATTGCTCCAATCGGCGTAATCCATCTTGAAGCCACGCAGCGGTGCATGCTTGGAGCGCCAATGCCGCGATAGTCTGCCGCGATGGCATGCACGCCTCGGCTGGCTACGTATTCGCAGAATCGTTTGTAAAAACCACGCGGCACTGCGGTGGCGCAGCCGATCACGATCCATTGCTCGGTGTCGCTGGCATCAAAGGCGGGGTGATAGACCGTGGCGGCTAAACGGTAGCCGTCTGTCGTTGTCAATTCGATGTCTTGTGAAGTCATGCGGCATTACACACGGGACTTGCGGCTTTGGCTTGTACACGCAGGACAGTTCTATGGACTCGCCAACCCAATTTTTTGTCGCAAATGAGTCTAGGAGTCTGGGCCGTGAGCATGCTCCGCCCTGATTGTCAGCCGCGCGTTCGTGCCAAGTAACGTTTGCGCCAGAACACCAAGCCGAGAACCGCAGCCGTCAACACCATGCTGCTCAGTGCCCACCAAAAGCCAGCCTTGTCATGGATGAATGGCAAGAACTCAAAGTTCATTCCGAAAATGCCGGCAATGAGATTGAGTGGCAGAAAAATCGCCGTCAAAGCGGTGAGCGTGCGCATGATGTCATTGGTGCGGTTGCTTTGTGCGGAAAAATGGATTTGCACCACCGTTTCGGCCGATTGCTCCAAGCGCTGCGCGTGGCGCATGACGCGCTCGATATGCTCCATCACGTCGCGGGCGCGGGCAATGAGCTGGTCGCGCTGGAGTTGGAAGGCTGCGCGTTGCTCGGCCGTATCTAGGCTCAATGTTGTTTGCGGGGTTTCTTGAATCGCATCAAGCCATTCTTGCATGGCATCGTGCTGTTCATCGCATAAATCTTCCAACACATGCAACTGGCCGCGTGCGCTCATGAGTGCGCCCCAGTTGTTAAAGCGTGAGCTGGGCTTGAGCAGTTCGGCTTGCCAATGATCCAGTTCGCTGGAGAGTTCTTTGCGCAATTCCAAATAGCTGTCCACCATGACGTTGATCATGCGCAGGCTTAAATCTGCCGGGCTGTTGGGCAAGCGGCTGCGCGCGCTGGTCAACTCCACACTGTGCTTGGCATCGAGCAAATAACGCTGAACAAAATTACGCGCCGCATAGCAGCCGCGCGTGTGGGTGCTGATCAGCAGGCGGTCAAACACGGCAAAGCCTACCGCTTTGGAGTGGATGCGCCGAATGATGGGCGCTTGCTTTTTACCGGGGCGCTGCGGCACGCCTTGGCTGTGGTAAGCCGTTACAGCGGCCTCCTGCTTCGCTTCTGAGAGCATTTCCATTGGCGTGGCCAAGCGGCGGAAAATCACGAGGTCGTAAATCGAGGTGTAGTCGTAATGTGAAGGGTGTTGCGCATTTTGCAGATCACTCAGGTGCACATCGAGCAGCGGCGAGCCGCCCAAGCGCTGCGCCGCAATTTGAAGCTGTGGCAGATGCGCGGCAAAATCATCGCGATCCAGATAAATCCACACAAAGCGCCCCGCGCCGAGCTGCTCGGGCACAGTTTCTAAGAAGCGCAGGCTGCCTTCAGTGAACTCAATGATTTGCATGGTTTTTTAAGTGTTTTTGGCCTCTAGCCGGCATAAAATGTGCGTGGAATGCTATCGTTTTAATAGTAATTCAAAGACTCGTTAAAAAGTCTCTTGGCGTAGTAAACGCGCTGCATGCACCGCAAAATAGGTGAGCACGCCATCTGAGCCTGCGCGTTTGAATGCTAAGAGGCTTTCCATCATCACCGCATCATGATCAAGCCAGCCGTTGTGCGCAGCCGCTTTTAGCATCGCATATTCGCCGCTGACTTGGTAGGCAAAGGTCGGCACTTTGAATTCGTCTTTGACGCGGCGCACGATGTCTAGGTACGGCATGCCGGGCTTGACCATCACCATGTCTGCGCCTTCTGCAATGTCCATACCTACTTCTCGCAAGGCTTCATCGCTGTTACCAGGATCCATTTGGTAAACCTTTTTATTCGATTTACCAAGGTTGCCTGCGCTGCCCACGGCATCGCGGAAAGGGCCATAAAAGCTGCTGGCGTATTTAGCACTGTAGGCCATGATTCTGGTGTGAATGTGACCGGCTTTCTCCAGTGCAGAGCGAATTGCACCGATGCGACCATCCATCATGTCGCTGGGCGCGACGATGTCTACGCCCGCCTCGGCTTGGGTCAATGCTTGTTTTTGCAGCAAGGCGACGGTTTCATCGTTCAGGATGTAGCCAGTGTCGTCAATCACGCCGTCTTGTCCATGCGTGGTGAACGGATCGAGCGCCACATCGGTCATTACGCCCAACTCAGGGAAGTGTTTTTTCAGCGCTTGCACGGCGCGGGGCACCAGACCTTGAGGATTCCACGCCTCCTGTCCATCTGGCGTTTTGAGTGCTTTGTCGATCACGGGAAACAGCGCCAAGGCCGGAATACCCAGCTTGACGCATTCCTCAGCCACGGGCAGCAGCAAATCGACGCTGAGGCGCTCCACGCCGGGCATGGAGGCTACCGCTTGGCGCTCGTTTGTTCCATCCAAAATGAAGACCGGGTAAATCAAATCGTGGACAGACAATGCATGCTCGCGCACGAGATGGCGGGTGAAAGCATCGCGGCGTAAACGGCGCGGGCGGGTGGACGGAAATTGAGTGGGGATCATGATGGGATTTTCTCTTAACTCAAGCGTGTAGGAGTGGCTTGGGGTGGCGCAAATCGATTGGGCGAAGCGCGCCAAAAACAAGGCGTAATGTTGGTAGCTAACAGATATTGATTTTTGAAATAAGTCAAGTTGAACAAACTCTCAACAAACGTAAAAAACTGCGAGAATTAGCAAAAACTGCATAATAAGTGTCTCCTTGGTGACTAAAGTCTGAGAATTGCCGATCATCCTGAAATTTTTCCGTTGATTAAAAGCAACACAAGGGAACACTCCAGCTTGTATACAGTTTGAGTTTTGGCTACATTACGTGTGGGCGCTACGGCGCTCCCCGCTTTTCCTCCCTGAGCGGGCGCCTTGATGCATGACAGCAAAAGGCTTACCCGGCCACTTTCGAGTGGCCGTTTTTTTTGCCAATTTAAGAGTTGTACACACTGTCATCTGTATGGATACTGTTCAGGGGCAAGCGCTTGCCAGCCAAATAATCTTCAATGCACTGCAAGACCATGGGGCTGCGATGCTGCAAAGAGCTTGCCCGAATCTCATCCGCAGTCATCCAGATGGTACGAACAATCGGCGTGTCCAGAGTTTGTCCAAGCACTGCTTCGCTGACCTTGCCGCAAAATGCAAAACGTAAGTAACTGATGACTTCACCTGTGGCTGGGCGATGAAATTTGCTCATATAGATGCCCAAGAAATGCTCCGGTGTGAAATGTCGCGCAGTTTCTTCATTGACTTCGCGGATACAGGCTTGCACCAAACTCTCGCCTGCATCTAAGTGACCGGCCGGGTTGTTGAGTTTGAGTCCTTCTTGCGTCATTTCCTCAACCAAAAGAAACTGGCCATCGCGCTCAATAATGGCGGCCACCGTGACACTGGGTTTAAATCGTTCATCAGAATTCATGCGGGCATTATGTGCAAGCTTGTCACTGCATATGCCCAATTCGTCTAATCACTCTATGTTTGGCATGAAAAATAGTGGCGTTCTCGTGTAAGCTGATGTTCAGTTCTAGTCATATATCCAAAGATTGAGGAGAAACCTATGCGAATTGGCGTTCCCGCCGAAACACTGCCGGGCGAAACACGAGTGGCCGTGACCCCCGAGACAGCCAAAAACTCATCGCGCAAGGGCATAGTTTGCATATTCAATCCGGCGCTGGCGTGACCGCAAGTGCGGTGGACTCAAGCTACGAGGCAGTGGGCTGCCAGATGACGGATGCTGCAGGCGCGTATGGCTGCGATTTGGTGCTGAAAGTGCGTGCACCCTCGGCGGCTGAAGTGACGCATTTAAAAAGCGGCTCAGTATTGGTGGGCATGCTCGAACCCTTCAACGCAGAGGGCTTGCAGCGCTTGGCGACAGCTGGTGTGACTGGATTTGCGCTAGAAGCCGCGCCTCGAACGACTCGTGCGCAAAGCATGGATGTGTTGTCATCCCAAGCCAATATCGCGGGGTACAAAGCTGTGATGATGGCGGCCAATGCCTATGGCCGCTTGTTCCCCATGCTCATGACAGCGGCGGGCACGATCAAAGCAGCACGCGTGGTAATTCTCGGCGTGGGCGTGGCGGGCTTGCAGGCAATAGCAACTGCCAAACGCCTTGGCGCTGTGATTGAAGCCTCTGATGTGCGGCCTTCTGTGAAAGAGCAAGTCGAATCACTCGGCGGCAAATTCATTGATGTACCGTATGAAACCGATGAAGAGCGCGAAGCGGCAGTGGGGGTGGGCGGCTATGCCAAGCCGATGCCTGCGAGCTGGATGGATCGTCAAAAGCTTGAAGTTGCCAAAAAAGTGGCTGCTGCCGATGTGGTAATTTCTACCGCGCTGATTCCCGGCCGCGCCGCGCCAACATTGATCACCGAAGACATGGTCAAAGCCATGAAGCCCGGCTCTGTCATTGTGGATATCGCAGCCGGCAAAGGCCCCGCAGGCGTGGGCGGCAATTGCCCGCTGTCTGAAGCCGATAAAACCGTGGTCAAACACGGCGTGACGATCATTGGTGAGACCAATCTTCCCGCGCTGGTGGCGGCCGATTCCTCTGCCTTGTATGCCCGCAACGTCTTGGACTTTCTCAAGCTCATCGCCCCACCCGCTGCAAAAGGCGAGCCAGCCGCCAGCTTGAAGATTGACTTGGAAGACGACATCGTGGCGGCTTGCTTGATGACACAGGGTGGAGAGGTTAGAAAGAAAGCATGATAAACATGAGGAACTCTCTGATTTCAGTTGCGGCAACTATATTGCTGGCAGCTACCCAAGCCAATGCGCATGAACTAACGCTGGGTCTAGCCACCATCACCTTCGGTAGTGCCAATTGGATCTCAGCGACTGCACAGGACAAAGGTATGGCCTATACGGGGGATCTGCAAGGCACGATTGATAGCGAAAGCAAGATCTTTATCAACAAGAACAGTGCAGGCGAACTCGATGCGGTGCTTATCGCGCGTGGTAGTTTGGCGGGTTTACAAGGGGGCTACATGGCCTATTCGCCCAAGTGTCCTGCAAACGGCGTGCTGTTTGCGGACGGTAATGAGGGGTTTAACACCACTTTTGCACAATGCCTGCGCGTCTTTAGTTTTGTGAACCCGCAGGGCGTATTCACCACGCTTGCCAAAGATCAACAAGAAATCCTAAAGCCCTATTTTGCAAGCTGGCAAGGCTTGGTCAGGCCGATGACGGCTTACTATGCTAACTCGACGGGCACATTTGTTCATATGCTGGTGCTGGTTTCGGCCAAGGCTAGTGGCATCGAAGATCCTACTCAACCTTACTCGCGCGCCGCTCAGTCCGAGCAATCTGTGGCGTGGGGCAAAAAACTCATGCAACAAGTCAAGGGCAGCGTAATGTCGATGTCTGGACGTATGACGTTTCCAAGCTTTGATACAAATTCCGCCACCCCATCCACGACCCATGTCAAGTGAAAGAAAGCTATGGACATCGTTTCCCCCACCATCCTCAATCTCATCATCTTCGTGCTCGCTATCTACGTGGGCTACCACGTGGTTTGGACCGTCACCCCAGCGCTGCACACGCCGCTTATGGCCGTGACGAATGCGATCTCTGCCATCGTGATCGTCGGTGCGATGCTCGCTGCGGCGCTCACTGAAGGCGGCGCGGCCAAAGCCATGGGTGTGCTCGCCGTGGCGCTGGCAGCAGTCAATGTGTTCGGCGGATTCTTAGTCACACGCCGTATGCTTGAAATGTTTAAGAAAAAAGAGCCAAAACAGGCTTCTGCCGGCACAGAATCTGCGCCGAATGCTACGAAATAAGGAGCGTTTGAGATGAGTATGAACGTCGTCACGCTGCTGTATTTGGTAGCTTCTATTTGTTTTATTCAGGCTTTGAAAGGCCTGAGTCATCCCACCACCTCGATTCGCGGGAACCTGTTTGGCATGATCGGTATGGCCATTGCCGTGCTCACCACAGCGGCGCTGATCGTGCAGCTTTCAGGCGGCAAAGCGCAAGGTATGGTTTGGGTGTTGCTCGGCCTCGTCGTGGGCGGTGGCCTAGGCGCTTACATGGCGCAAAAGTTGAGATGACGAAAATGCCAGAGCTGGTGGCTTTCATGCACAGCATGATTGGCTTGGCAGCAGTGTTCATTGCAGCGGCCACAGCCATTGAGCCTTGGGCTTTCTCCATCACCACCAAAGGCGGTGCGATTCCAGCGGGCAACCGCGTGGAGCTGGCGCTCGGTGCGGTGATTGGCGCGATCACCTTCAGTGGCTCCGTGATCGCTTTTGGCAAGCTCTCTGGTAAATACAAATTCCGCTTGTTCCAAGGTGCGCCAGTGATTTTCAGCGGTCAGCATATGGTCAATTTGGTACTCGGTTTGGCCATGGTTGCGCTGATCGGCGTTTACACCGCCACGCAAATCGACGCGGCGCTCTGGGCAGCGATTGCTATTGCCTTCGTGCTCGGCGTGCTCATCATCATTCCGATTGGCGGCGCAGACATGCCTGTGGTCGTGTCCATGCTCAACAGCTATTCGGGCTGGGCAGCAGCGGGCATTGGCTTTTCGCTGAACAACTCCATGCTCATCATCGCTGGCTCACTCGTGGGCAGCTCGGGCGCGATTCTGTCTTACATCATGTGCAAGGCGATGAACCGCAGCTTCTTCAACGTGATTCTCGGCGGCTTCGGCGGCGACGCAGCCACCGCAGGCGGCGCAGCAGCAGAGCAGCGCCCCGTGAAATCCGGCAGCGCAGATGATGCCGCCTTCGTGCTCGGTAATGCCGAAACCGTGATCATCGTGCCCGGCTATGGCTTGGCTGTTGCTCGCGCGCAGCATGCTGTGAAAGAGCTCGCCGCCAAGCTCACCGCCAAAGGCGTGAACGTGAAATACGCGATTCACCCCGTAGCAGGCCGCATGCCCGGCCACATGAACGTGTTGCTCGCAGAAGCCGAAGTGCCGTATGACCAAGTGCACGAAATGGAAGACATCAACGGTGAATTCCAGCAAGCCGATGTGGCCATCATCTTGGGCGCCAACGATGTGGTCAACCCCGCCGCCCTGCAAAAAGGCAGCGCGATTTACGGCATGCCCATTTTGGAAGCCTACAAAGCCCGCACCGTCATCGTCAATAAACGCTCCATGGCCGCTGGCTATGCCGGCCTAGACAACGAACTTTTCTACATGGACAAAACCATGATGGTGTTTGGCGATGCGAAAAAGGTCGTCGAACATATGGTCAAGGCGGTGGAATAAACTGCACCACCTTCTCAGAACGGCGCTGCCCACTGGCCAGCGCCGTTTTTTGCGCCAAATAACTTCAGGCTTTGCATAGAATGCGTCAAGGAGACCGATTTGACGCCAGAAGCCCGCGCCCGACAAAGCATTGATGCGCTGCTTAATGCAGCGAGATGCGGTTTGGGGGATTTGATCCGGGGCGTGATCGCGGTCGACTTTGATCGCCGCCTTTCCATCATCTGCGAAGTCAAAGCCGCGGTCGTCACCAAACTGCAGCGCGCGCAGGCGCTGCGGTTGTCCACATTTTAAAAAGGCGTTTTCAGTATGTTGATTGGCGTCGATAACAACGACCAGTTGGTCTATCAAGGACATACACCCGGGTACGGCTATGGGCTTTGGCCGCAGCCTGCATTGTCGCTCGCCACATTATTGCTTACCGAACACGATTTAACCGAGATTGTCCATTAGGGCGTGGAGCTATCGCGAGCGGCTTTTCGAGGCAGTTTTGACTCAATTTTGGAGGGCGTAGCGGTGCTACGTCCGAGAAAATTGGGGCAAAAATGACCGAAAAGCAGCCGCGAGAGCCCGCGCAGGCGCGAAGCGCCGCCTAACGGACAATCTCGGTTTAATTGGCTTGCCGTCCGATTCCCATTTGCAAAGTGCAAGGATGATCTTCCGGGAGGATTCGTTTGACTCAGTGACTCGCAATAGACGTGGGCGTTTGTATTCGGTTTTGCCATCCCGGCCTACGCCATGGTGGGTTAGTCCGCCGGGTGTGCAGCCTTTTACTGAGCAACGTCAAATGCAACTGTACGGATTTGATAGCAATCTGGTGGGGAGCATGAGCGTACACGTCAATCAGACTTTACTAGCGCTTGGAACCCGCGATGCACACTCACTTTGGCGGATCGTTGCTTGCGAGCGCATCGTGTCTGGAGAAGATTTGCTGACGCTGCGGGCGCGGACTTCTTTTGGCACCTTACCTGATTTGGATGAAAGCAAAGTCCCGGCTGCGCAATTGGCAAAAATCAAGGAAACTTTGGAAAAGCTGGCAGAGGCGGCGTATCGTTCGGGGCCGGAATCTATTGTTGATCTTGCTCGGGGGGCAGCGCAGTGGTGCAGGGCCACTTGGCAAGCCGATCAAAAAGGTGATCCTGCGCTTTTGAATGTGGATTTAGGCCACTGGCCGAAACGGCTGCAGGAGCAAGATCTGAACCTGTTGGCTGGCATCGCAGGCGCGATTGCGCGCTTGCATAGTCGGGCAAAGCCCAACGAGCAGCACAACATCAATCCCGCCCAGTCGTTGAGGATGACGCGGAGTTTGCTCTAGCCAGCGTTGGGATGCTGCTGCGCGAGATTGGATGGGCTCGGCAATGAGTGTTTGCAAAATCGGAAAATATGTATAAACGATCAGACATGAGTTGCTCAAAAACCTTCATTTCGCAGGTTTTCTAGGTGCAATTACCAATGCGGTCACTCTGATGTTGATACGTCTCCCAGCCAAGCCGCGGGCGTAATACTCGGCAGATCCTCAAATGGGCGGACTGAGTGGCAAGACTCAGACGGTCGGACACTGAAGGCCCTGCAAGAGGCGGAGGCGGGGCAGCATGAAGTCGTCAGCCCTTGCTTCATTTTTAATAGCACTCTGCGCAGTTTCTATGCCGGGTGGAGGCCAATTTGACTTAAATTTTGAGGGTTGAGCCATGCTTTACATTCGCTGTTCGCGAATAGCGAATGCGGCGTATGCAATATGCAAATTGCATATTATTTTTAAAACATCTTGAAAATTAAATAAATTCATGGCATATTCAATATGCATATTGCGTATGGAGTTGGAATGAGCAATTCAGGAATCAAAACAAGGCTGGGGCATTCACAATGGACGTTGAAGCCGCAGGATTTGGCTGTGGCGTTCAAATTGGTGTGTTTGCAGGGGCAGCGCTTGCCTTATGCGGCCTTGGCGCAGGCGCTGCATATGTCGCCCTTTGAGGCGCATGCCTGCATTGCACGCTTGTCTGCATCGCGCTTGCTCACAGACGTGGATGGGATTCCTAGCTTGGTGATGCCCGCATTTCGCGCGCTGGTGCTGCAAGGTGCGGCTTACTTTTTTCCAGCGGTGCGCGGCGAAGTCACGGCGGGCTTCCCAACGGCGCATGGCATGGAGCCTTTGAGATCAAAAGTATTGTTTGCTGATGAGCTGCCCCCTGTGTGGCCGCACGCAGAGGGGAGCACGCGTGGCACAGCCCTGCTGCCCCTGTATCCCAAGCTGCCCTTGGCGGCTCAGGCCGATCCGCAGTTTTACGAACTGCTGGCGCTATTTGATGCATTGAGAATAGGCCAAGCAAGGGAGCGCGATATCGTGCGCACTCTGCTAGAGGAGCGCCTGAAATGAACGCCACGATGAATACCATGACCGACCCGAATCGTGCCCTGCTCGAGCTGGTGGCGCAGGCTTTGGGGCCGGTCTGCGAGGATGTGGTCTTCGTGGGTGGCTGCGCCACGGGGCTGTTGCTCACGCAAGCTCGTCCAGACAACATTCGTATCACTGAAGATGTGGACATCATTGCTCATGCGCTCACCGCGCGGGACTACCATGCGCTGGAAAGCAAGGTGCGTGCAAGAGGCTTTAGCAACGACATGCGGCCAGGCGCGCCGATTTGCCGATGGGTTTTAGGTGCGGTCACGCTGGATGTGATGCCCACCATGCCAGACATTCTTGGTTTTGCGAATCGATGGTATCCGTTGGCGGTGCAAACAGCCAAGACTGCGACGTTGAATTCTGGCTTGATGATCCGTTTGATTCATGCACCTGTGTTCATCGCGACGAAGCTTGAGGCCTTCAAAGACCGCGGGCATGATGCTAACGGGCAGCCAGACTATCTGGGCGGCCACGATCTGGAGGACATCATCACGGTGGTGGATCGTCGGCCAGAGCTTTTAGCTGAGTGCGCGGCTGCGTCTGCTGAGCTGAAAGCCTATCTGGCCGCCGAATTCAGCAGGCTGCTTGGGGATGATGACTTCAATACATCACTGGCTGGCCATCTGCCGGGCGATGCAGGTAGCCAGTCTCGTTTACCCAAATTGCGCGATGCGATTCGTGCATTGGCAAAGCTAGAACCTTGAACGCCACTGCCAATGCCCTCATCTGCGCCTCCAGAAGCCCACATTGCGGCACAATAAAACCATGATCCGTTTCGGCCTGGCCTGCCTTCTCGCTGCTTTTCGCTGCCCGCCTGGGCCGGGCATGCGTATTCGCTCTGGGGCGACATCAAATACCCGGATGGCTTTGCGCATTTTGATTACGTGAACCCTGCTGCGCCTAAGGGTGGGGAACTGGTGGCGGTGAGTAATCTGCGGGTGAGCACGTTTGACAAATACAACCCGTTCACGATCCGGGGCACTGCGCCGGCCTACCTTGATTCGCTGTTGTTTGAAACCCTGCTCACCGGCGCGATGGACGAGCCGGGCACGGGCTATGGGCTGCTGGCGGAAGACGTGACGGTGGCGCCCGATGGCATGAGCGCGGTGTTTAAGCTGCGCGCGAATGCGAAGTTTCACAACGGCAAGCCGGTGCTGGCGGCGGATGTGAAGCACAGCTATGAAGTACTCTCCAGCAAATTCGTGCGCCCCGCATACCGCACGCTGCTGGAAGACGTGGCCGGCGTGGATATTGTGGACGAGCGCACGTGCGCTTCAATTTCAAAAAGAAGAACCGCGAGCTGCCGCTGACCGTGGGCGGCATTGCGATTTTTAGCCGCGATTGGGGCTTGGAAAAAGATGGCAAACGCAAGCCTTTTGACCAAGTGGTGATGGATATGCCGATTGGCAGCGGCGCATACAAAATTGGCCCAGTGAATTTTGGCAAAGACATCAGCTATGTGCGCGATGTGAACCATTGGGGCAAAGACCTGAATGTGAATCGCGGCCAAGCCAACTTTGACAAGATCACGATCAAGATTTACAAAGATAACACCGCGCGGCTCGAAGGCCTGAAAGCGGGCGAGTTTGATTTCATGCAGTTTTATTCAGCCGGCGATTGGGCGCGGCGCGTGAGCGGCAAGCGCTTTGACGATGGCCGCCTAAAAAAGGGCGAGTTCAAGCATCGCTTGCCTACGGGTTTTCAGAGCTACATTTTTAATACCCGGCGCGATAAGTTTCAAGATACTCGCGTGCGCGAAGCCATCGGCATGGCGATGGATTTCAATTGGATGAGTCGCCAGATGTTTTATGGGCTCTACACGCGGGTCAACGGCTTGTTTGGCAACACCGATTGCCAAGCCACGAGCCTGCCTTCAGCGCAAGAGCTGGCCTTGCTAGAGCCCTGGCGCGGCAAGATTCCAGAGGCTGCTTTCGGCCCCATGACGAGCCCGCCCAACACCGACGGGCAAGACCGCTTGCGCGAGAACCTGCGCCAAGCCATGGCGCTCTTGAAAGACGCGGGCTACACCGTGAAGAACGGGAAGATGACGAACGCCAAAGGTGAGCCGCTGGTGATTGAGCTGCTGGACAGCTCCGAGGCAGGCTCACGCACACACAGCGCGATGGTGCGCAATCTCGCCAAAATCGGTATTGAGATGCGCATGCGCGTGGTGGATTTCGCGCTCTATCAAACGCGCTTGAAAAAATTTGATTACGACATGGTGATCATGGCCTTCCCCGGCACGCACACCCCTGGCCAAGAATACGCCGATGTGTTTGGCAGCAAGGCAGCGGATACAGAAGATTCTGGCAACTATGCCGGTCTGAAAAATCCTGCAGTTGACGATCTGATCGCCAAGATGGTGGGAGCGCAAAGCAAGGCCGATCTGCTGCCCGCATGCAAGGCGTTTGAGCGCGTGATTGCACACAGCCATATCTTCATCCCGCAATGGAGCGCCACGCAGCACAACGTGGCTTACGCTGGGCAGAAGCTGGCCTACAAAGAGCCGATGCCGCCTTATGCAAAGGCAGACGATTGGCTGCTGAATACCTGGTGGGCCAAACCGCAAGCGGAAACCAAATAAATGTTGGCCTACATCCTCAAACGCCTGCTGCTGATGATCCCCACGTTGTTTGGCGTGCTCTTGCTCACCTTTGTGGTGATTCAATTCGTGCCCGGCGGGCCGGTGGAGCAATACATGGCGGAAGCGCGTGCGGCCAAAGCGGGTGGTGCAGAGGGCGCAGCGTTTGGGTTTGAGTATCGTGGCGACAAGGGTGTGGATGCCAAGCGCTTGGCCGAGATCAAGGCGCTGTATGGTTTTGACAAATCCGCACCCGAGCGTTTTTGGATCATGCTCAAGCAATACCTCAGCTTTGATTTGGGCAAGAGCTTTTTTCAGAACAAGCCGGTGTGGGATTGATCAAGGAGAAATTGCCGGTGTCGATCTCGCTGGGGCTGTGGACGTTTTTTCTCACTTATCTGATCTCGATCCCGCTGGGGATTAAAAAGGCGGTGAGAGCGGGCAGCGGCTTTGATGTGTGGACGACGCTGATCGTGCTCGTGGGCTATGCGATTCCGGGCTTTGTGCTCGGCGTGTTTTTGCTGGTGGTGTTTGGCGGGCAATTGCAGTGGTTTCCGCTGCGGGGCTTGACGTCGAGCAGTTGGGAAACGTTGTCTCTCGGCGGCAAGATTGTTGATTACCTCTGGCATATCGCCATGCCGGTGACGGCGATGGTGATTGGCAGCTTTGCCACAGTGACGATGCTGACCAAAAACTCCTTCTTGGAAGAGATTCGCAAGCAGTATGTGATCACGGCGCGGGCGAAAGGTTTGCCTGAGAGGCGAGTGCTCTATGGTCATGTGTTTCGCAATGCCATGCTGCAAATCGTGGCGGGCATTCCAGCGGCGTTCATTGGCGCATTCTTTGCGGGTGCGCTGCTGATTGAAACTTTGTTTTCCTTGGATGGCTTGGGGCTGCTGGGCTATGAGGCGGTGATTCGGCGGGATTACCCGGTGGTGCTTGGAACACTTTATCTGTTTACCTTGATCGGCTTGGTGACGAAGCTGATTTCTGACCTCTCTTACGTGCTGATTGACCCGAGGGTGAAGTTCGAATGAACGGAACGACCACCCCCGAAGCGATCTCCGATCGCCTCCCCCTCAAGGGGGCACCGCTGGTGGACGGGCAAAGCCCGATCCACGGCGGTCGCTCGCAAGAGGCATCCCCATCGCCGTCACGCCGCGCCTGGCTGCGCTTCAAACGCAATCGCTTGGGGTATTGGAGCTTGATCATCCTCGCGGCGATCTTTTTGCTGAGTCTTGTCGCTGAGGTGATTTCTAACGACAAGCCGCTGGTGGCGCGCTACAACGGCCAGTGGCTTTTTCCGATGGTGCAAAACGTGCCGGAGACGGCCGTGGGTGGCGATTTTCAAACGAATGCGGATTTTCTCGATCCGTTTGTGAAAGAGCAGTTTGCACAACCGGGCAATTTCGCGCTGATGCCGCTCAACCCGTATCACCACAGCACGCTCAATTACTACGCCAAAGCGCCGAATCCTGCGCCTCCCTCTGGGGACAACTGGTTGGGCACGGACGACCGGGGGCGTGATGTGGCGGCGCGTCTGCTGTATGGATTTCGCGTCAGCATCTTGTTTGCCCTGGCGCTCACGGTGATTGGTGTGGCTTTGGGCATCGTGGCTGGCGCGGTTCAAGGCTACTTTGCAGGGCGCACAGATCTGGTGTTTCAGCGCTTCATCGAAATTTGGGGCTCGATGCCCGAGCTGTATCTGCTGATCATTTTTGCTGCAGTGTTTGAGCCGAGCGTGATTCTGCTCGTCGTGCTGCTTAGCTTGTTTGGCTGGATGGGTTTGTCGGACTACGTGCGTGCTGAGTTTCTGCGCAATCGCCAAATGGACTACGTGCGCGCGGCGCGGGCGCTGGGAGCCAGCCTTGGCAAGTGATCACGCGGCATGTGCTGCCCAACAGCTTGACGCCGGTGATTACGTTTTTGCCGTTCAGAATGAGCGGCGCAATTCTGGCGCTCACGTCGCTAGATTTTCTGGGCTTGGGTGTTCCACCGGGCACGCCTTCTCTGGGCGAGATGTTGGCGATTGGCAAAAACAGCATTGATGCTTGGTGGATTTCACTCGCGACCTTTGCGGTGCTGGTGATCACGCTTTTACTTTTGACTTTCATGGGTGATGCGCTGCGCGATGCGCTGGACCCCAGAAAGGCTGTTGTATGAGTGCCTTACTAGATGTGAAAGACCTGCGGGTTTCTTTCGGCGGCAAAGAAGTCGTTAAAGGCATCAATTTTTCCATCAACGCGGGCGAGAAGCTGGCTTTGGTGGGTGAATCAGGCTCTGGAAAATCCGTCACGGCTTTGAGCTTGCTGCGCCTCGCACTCAATGCCAAAATCAGCGGCCAAGCCCTGTTCGACGGGCGCGACACGCTCGCTATGCCAGAGCCTGAGCTTGAAGGCTTGCGCGGCGACGATATCGCCATGATCTTCCAAGAGCCAATGACGGCGCTCAATCCATTGATGACGATTGGGCGGCAAATTGCGGAAGTCCTTGAACTGAAAAAAGGTGCAAGCAAACAAGAGGCGCACCAACGTGCGATTGAGCTGCTGATCGAAGTAGGCATCCCCGAGCCCGAGCGCCGTGCGGCGCAATTTCCTCATCAGCTCTCGGGCGGCCAGCGCCAGCGCGCCATGATTGCCATGGCGCTGTCTTGCAGCCCGAAGCTGTTGCTGGCCGATGAGCCCACCACGGCGCTCGATGTCACGCTGCGTTTGCAAATCTTGAATCTCATCGGCGAGCTGCAAAAACGCGCAACATGGCTGTGTTGCTCATCACGCACGATTTAAATTTGGTGCGCAAGTTTGCGGATCGGATTGCTGTGATGGAGCAAGGGCATTTGGTGGAGCAGGGCCGTGTGAGTGAGGTGTTGGCCCATCCCCAGCATGCCTACACGCAGCGCCTGCTTGCGAGTAAACCTGTGCGCGATGTATGGCCCGCTCAGCCAGAAGCTGCGCCCATGCTCAAGGCCGAGAAACTTCGCATCACCTATCCCAAGCCGCTGGGCGGCTTCAAGGGTTGGTTCAAAAAGGGTGAATTCGTTGCCGTGCATGAAGCTTCATTGCACCTGCCTCAAGGGCAGACACTTGGCATCATCGGCGAATCGGGTTCAGGCAAATCCACCCTGGCCCTGGCGCTGCTGGGCTTGCTGCCAGCCGGGAGCATGCAAGGACAGGTGTTTTATGAGAGAAAAGAGCATATCGCCGGCATAAAATCTGCGCAGAGTGCTACAGAAAATATAGCATCTATGAAGTTTGACACTTCCTTGCGGCAATCGCTGCAAGTGGTGTTTCAAGACCCCTATTCATCGCTTTCGCCGCGCATGACGATAGAAGAAATCGTGGGTGAAGGTTTGCGCATTCATGAGCCTACGCTCGATGCAGCGCAGCGCCAAACCCGCGTGCTGGCTGCTTTGCAGGAGGTGGGCTTGAATGAGGCGCAGTTCCCTGGCTTGCTGCTTCGCTATCCGCATGAATTTTCTGGCGGCCAGCGCCAGCGCATCGCAATTGCTCGCGCCCTGATCGTGAACCCGCAAACCATCATTCTTGATGAGCCCACCAGCGCGCTGGATGTGACGATTCAGCAGCAGGTGCTCACGCTCTTGCAAAAGCTGCAGCGCGAGCGGGCCTTAAGCTATCTCATCATCACGCACGACGTGGATGTGATCCGCGCGATGGCGCATGAT
Source organism: Allobrachymonas sp. (assembly GCA_012036375.1). Lineage (GTDB taxonomy): Bacteria > Pseudomonadota > Gammaproteobacteria > Burkholderiales > Burkholderiaceae_C > JANMDU01. The sequence goes on from JAAUOI010000002.1 coordinate 26,092, forward strand.
GTGCTGGTGATGAAAGATGGCCAGGTGGTAGAGAGTGGCGCGGTCGATGCCGTGTTGCAATCCCCGCAGCAAGCCTACACGCAGCAGTTGGTGGCTGCCGCGCAGTGACGCATCGCTGATCCAGATTTTTCGCTTGATTTTTCGCTTCGCCCTAGGCTGGTTGCTTCGCTCCACCCGCTCGCCTGCCCCGCGACGTGCCCGAAAATCTGCTGACTTTCCTTTTGGCATGCCACCCGACCACCCCGAGCTGCTTGTCTTTTGTAGCACTCCACCCTGGTTTCTCGCGCTCCACCGGGAAAGCC
>JAAUOI010000179.1 GCA_012036375.1 Allobrachymonas sp.
GTTGCATGCGACAAGCAATTTCGCCTCGGTTAGCAATGAAATTTTGTGAACATAATGATCCGTTGATTATTTGGAGTTAACGAGTTGCAGGCGATCCTGCAAAGATTTTTGGAGTTCGGTAAGCGTGTTGCGCCGGATCGTTAATCCGTCGGTGTAGCGGGTCAGCGCTTTGAGCTTGGCGCAACAATGGTCTATTTGCTCATTTGCTTTCTTGGGTGCGATTCCGGCTTTGGTTGCCACACGCAGCAAATGCTCGCGCGTGATGTTTTTTCCATACCCTGCCACGCTGGTGGAATGCTCACCACCGGGGCCGAAGCTGTAAGTCAAATCAAATGCAGGCGAGAGCTTCCACAAGCCTTGCTCATTTAAGCGAAAGGCGAAATTCTTGGCGTGATCATCTCGGTTGTGCATCAGTACATTGAAAATGCATCGATCAAAGGCTTTGAGCACTTCGCGTTGATCGCCGGTGATTTGCAAAGTGGCCAGCAAAATAGTTTCGTAATCCAGTGAAGGCAAGCGATAGTCGGCTTGCAAATAGGCTGCCATACTCATGATCGGAACGCGGATGACTTGCCGATCCTTCCCTTTGCAATTACGACACGATCAAAACGCTCGACACCAAACGCACTGAATTTGCCGCCCAGCTCGAAAACCCGACTGCGTGGCATCTCGATGCCCCCCGCCCGAGCGACGCGCGCATAAAGCTCTTCGAGCGCACAGACTTCGCGATGTTCAACATCTGCGGGAAACTTCACGAGCCGAAGGCGTTGTGCTGCCAGACAGCGGCATTCCACTGGTGATTTGACCTGTACGCGCGTTGAAATCCAAGAGCACTTTAGGCCGCGCGCCCTGCGGCGAGCCGCCCAGTTGCATCAGATGCCGCAACTGATCCTCTGCCGCTTGCGTTGAACGCGAAGAATCCGTTTGCAAGGCTTGTACATCCTTCGCCAAAGCTTTGAGTTCCAGTCTCTCAACAGGCAATACATCTTCATCGCTCGGCTCAAACGACAGCGCACCCATGGCACGATCGCCCACAATCGCCAAGCGCTCCAGCACAGAAACACCGCGAGGATCGCGCCCCCGCTTGCGCAGCGCACGATCCATCAGCAGCATGCCCCAGCCATCAGGCATCGCATCTGCAATAAACCCCGGCAAACCTTGAAAATGCGCAGCGCCTTCGTAAGCCGTGAAACGCGCTCCTGATTGCGGCAAAGGATGGTGCATCGGCGAGAGCTGGAGGCCGCGTTTGATGGCCTCTTCTGAATACTCAAACAGCATGGCCTTGGGTGTCTCTGCCAAAGTGCCGAGCGGCCATTGCTCTCCCCAGCCGTTGTAGATAACTTGCAGCTTCTTCATGGCTTGGCTGCCGCTTTGCGTTGTACTCTCGCTCGCTGGCGAAGCGATACTCCCTGCAAACGCTCCGCCTCTGCAATCGATGTAGCAGGCAACACAAACCAGCTATTGAGCTGATCCACCACTTGCAAGGCTTGCGCCACGCGCACCACAAAATCAAGCGTGCCTTGGCCAGCAGCCTCCAATCGGCGAACAGAAGATAGCGAGCCTTGTGTCATCTGCGCCAACTGCTGCTGGCTGATGTTGCGAGCCAAGCGCAGTTGCTTCAGACGTGCCCCAATTTCAGCAGAAATTGCGGCGGAAGACAATAAATTAAATGTTCTCATAAGAACTTTAATTGTACTTTTTTTCGTTTTAAATGTCAAATTTGAACATTTAATTAAAGTGGAATATTCCCATGTTTACGCCATGGATTTTCAAGCTTCTTGTCTTTAAGCATCGTAAGGCTGCGACAAATCCGCTTGCGCGTTTCATGCGGCAAGATCACATCATCGATATAGCCGCGTGAGCCAGCAACGAAAGGGTTGGCGAAGCGGGCTTTGTATTCCGCTTCGCGTTCGGCGAGTTTTGCAGGGTCTTTCTTTTCTTCGCGGAAGATGATTTCAACCGCACCTTTCGCGCCCATCACCGCGATCTCGGCATTCGGCCAGGCCAAGTTCACATCGCCGCGCAAATGCTTGGAGGCCATTACGTCGTATGCGCCACCATAGGCCTTGCGCGTGATCACAGTGATTTTTGGCACGGTGGCTTCGGCGTAGGCGTAGAGTAGCTTCGCACCATGCTTGATGATGCCGCCGTATTCCTGCGATGTGCCGGGCATGAAGCCGGGCACATCCACGAAGGTGATGATAGGAATATTGAACGCATCGCAAAAGCGCACGAAGCGCGCGGCTTTGATGGAGGATTTGATGTCTAAGCAACCTGCGAGCACCAGCGGCTGATTGGCCACGATACCCACGCTCTGCCCATTCATCCGCGCAAAGCCGATCACGATGTTTTTGGCGTAGTCAGGCTGTAGCTCAAAGAAATCGCCATCGTCCACCGTTTTGAGAATCAGCTCTTTAATGTCGTATGGCTTGTTGGGATTTTCAGGCACGAGCGTATCTAAGCTCATATCTAAGCGATCCACCTTATCGCCACTCGGGCGCACCGGCGCTTTCTCGCGATTGTTAAGTGGCAATAGTTGAAAAGCGACGCAGCATGATCAGTGCTTCGACATCGTTGTCAAACGCCAAATCAGCAACACCGCTCTTAGTCGTGTGCGTGATCGCGCCGCCCAGCTCCTCAGCGGTGACTTCCTCATGCGTCACGGTTTTCACCACCTCGGGCCCGGTGACGAACATATACGAGCTGTCTTTCACCATGAAGATGAAATCCGTCATCGAAGGCGAATACACCGCGCCGCCCGCTGAAGGCCCCATGATCATGCTGATTTGCGGCACCACGCCTGAGGCGAGGACGTTCTTCTGAAACACATCGGCATAGCCGCCCAGCGAAGCCACGCCCTCTTGAATGCGCGCGCCACCTGAATCATTCAAGCCAATCACCGGCGCACCCACCTTCATCGCCTGATCCATCACCTTGCAAATCTTCTCAGCATGCGCTTCAGACAATGCACCACCGAACACCGTGAAATCTTGGCTGAAGGCAAAGGCCAAGCGGCCATTGATCATGCCGTAGCCCGTGACCACGCCATCGCCGGGGATCTTGTTCTGATCCATGCCAAAGTCTGCACAGCGGTGCTCGACGAACATGTCCCATTCTTCAAATGAGCCTTCGTCAAACAAGATTTCTAGCCGCTCGCGCGCCGTGAGCTTGCCTTTGGCATGCTGCGCATCAATACGCTTTTGGCCACCGCCTAAGCGAGCTGCGGCACGTTTGGATTCGAGTTGTTCGAGTATGTTTTGCATAGGTTTCGTTCGGTTTACTTAATCATCTGACGTGTTTGGAGTTGGCGGTACATGGCCTGCGCGGTAGCTTGCAAGCTCACAAATCCTTGCCAAAAATCTTTCTTGAAGTGGGCAAATGGCGCATCCACACCAAGCTTCGACTTTGCAGGAGAACGGCATCACGCACGGCTGGATTTTCTCGGTTCAGCAATTCAGTTAGCACGGGTTGCAGCGCTGACTCAGGTGCATTCAAACCATACAGCGTACTTTGCAAAAATAGCAGCCAGTCGCGCACCTGCGCATCCAGCAGACTCATCACCACCAAAGGATCGTCTTCAAAGTCAATTAAGCCGGCCACAAAGAAGTCTTGCGCTTGGCGGTCGATCACGATATTGCGTGCAAAGCTTTGGCTCAGGTATTGCCCCGAATCATGGGTTTGAATCAGGTAGATAGCCGCTTGTCGCCACAGCTCAAACGCCTCAAAGCCAAGTTCTCGCAATTGCACAGCCAAATCTGTAGCCCCCAAATAACGCATCACGAAGTAGTCATTTGTCACATGCAAGACCTGCGGCACGGGCACTGCGCTTGCGCTCATTTGCGTGAGACGCTTGATTTCTATCGCTTGCGACACTTCGCCACCAGGCACTGGCACGGGGCGAATCACAGGCGAGCGAAGCAATGTCCCGATCCATTTCAACAAACGATGCCGCCAAGGCCCACGCTTGGGTCGCTGTCCCTTCACGATCACTTTACCTTCAGGCAAATCAAAGACTTCGACGCGCCTGCTGCGCCAACTGCTTGCGCCTTGGCTGGCTTCGATCAACGCGATGGAAGATGCACTGAGTTGACTCATGACAAGGATGCCTCCAGCAAACGCCGCGCAGCCACAGTCGGCGGCAAATGCCCTTGAATGACTTCCAATTTCAAAGCCGCATAGCTTACTTTGACCGCGGGATGCATCTCAAAGCGATGCCGCAAACCACTGTCAATCTTCTCCTGCATCCACTGAGCAGCTTGGTTTTGCCGCTTAGATTGAAGACTTCCATCATCGCGTTGTTTCTTGAGCAGTCGATACGTGGATCGCCAAAAATCTGCCACACCATCTCCTTTGAGTGCAGAGAGCAAGACAATCCGATCTTGCATATGAGCGGAAGAATCCTCTGCGTGCATGCCATGCATACGCATGATGCGTAAGCTGCTGACCATTTGAGCTTGCGCACGAGTTGCAGCAGCTAGGTCTAGATCAGCCTTGTTAATCACCACCATATCTGCCAGCTCCATCACGCCGCGTTTGATCGCTTGCAAATCATCGCCAGCATTGGGCAACTGCATCAGTACAAACAGATCCGTCATACCACTGACCGCCGTTTCACTCTGCCCCACACCCACGGTTTCCACGATCACGATGTCATAACCCGCCGCTTCACATACCAACATCGCCTCGCGTGTCATTGAAGCTACGCCACCCAATGTGCCACTACTGGGCGATGGGCGGATAAACGCCTTCTCATGCACAGATAGTCTTTCCATGCGCGTCTTATCGCCAAGAATGGAGCCACCAGAAATGCTCGATGATGGATCAACTGTAAGCACTGCGACGCGATGACCTTTGTCGATCAGATGCAAGCCAAGAGTTTCGATAAAAGTCGATTTACCCACACCAGGCACACCGCTCAAGCCCAAACGAAAACACTGGCCGGTATGTGGCATCAGCGCTTGCAACAAATCATCCGCCTGTACGCGATGATCAGCTCGTGTGGACTCCAACAACGTAATTGCCTTTGCCATCGCACGGCGTTGCGCCATACCTTCGCTTTCAACAATGTCTGCAGCACCCTTCATAAGATCTCAAAACTCCGCCCATCTGGCAAACGGTAGCGTGAAAAATCGCGTTGATCCAAAGTCATGATTCTCGTCACGCCAGTCTCTGCGGCCAGCGCATACAGCGAGGCATCGGCTAAATCCATCTCAGTGCGCGGCGATTGGGTGTAGCGCTGCATGATGGGAATAATTTCCAGCAGACTTTCCTGCCCAAAAGGAAAAACTGAAATCGCTCCCTGCCCTAACCAACGCAGGAGCGCGTATCGCTCCGGTGGCTGGACGAGATAGCTAGCCTCCACAACGCAAGGCCAAGTGGTGGATAGCGACCAATGCTCAAGCGCTGCCAATTGCAATAACTCTTGGTATCGCTCCATATGAGGCTCATAGCGCCCGAATACAGCCACCATCGCGCTTGCATCAATCAGCGCTGAGGCCATACTTTGCTCTCAATTTGGCGATCAACTCTTGGCGTGATCGGGTGGTGTCATAAGGCTTGACGGCCTCGCTTGCGTAAACCTGCGAGAGCTGCTGCATCGCCGGATCCAGCGCGGATTCAGCCTTGACTTGCATCAGCAAGGCATACGGATTTTTGCGCCCAAGCGCACGCTCCAATGCCGCAATAATGAATTGCGATTTGGTAATGCCCTGCTGCTTGGCACTGAGCTCAAGCTCTTTTTCCATCAAGGGATCGAGGCGCACAGAAACGGCCATGATTTTCTCCTAAAGCAACACTTTGCAATACGGTATTACTGTATCACAATCAAGCTTGGAGCGCTTTGCGAATCTGCTCCAACACATCCTTGGCACTCGCCACAATCGGCGTGCCCGGCCCATAGATGCCTTTGACACCGGCCTCATACAAAAACTCATAATCCTGCCGAGGAATCACGCCGCCAACGAAGACGATGATGTCGTCTGCGCCTTGCTTTTTAAGCTCTTCGATGATGGCTGGCACCAGCGTTTTGTGGCCTGCGGCTAGAGTTGATACGCCAACTGCATGTACATCGTTTTCAATCGCTTGGCGGGCGCATTCTTCGGGGGTTTGGAAAAGCGGGCCCATGTCGACGTCGAAGCCTAAATCAGCGTAGGCTGTGGCCACGACTTTTGCGCCGCGATCATGGCCGTCTTGCCCAAGTTTAGAAATCATCACGCGTGGGCGGCGACCCTCAGCCTCACCAAAAGCTGCGATTTCTTCTTTCAATTTATCCCAGCCCTCGGCTGAATCGTAAGCTGCTGCATACACACCGGTCACCTTTTGCGTATCGGCCCGATGGCGGCCAAAAGATTTTTTCCATCGCATCAGAGATTTCACCCACCGTGGCTCTCATACGAAACTGCGTACGCAAGCAATACCACGCAAGATTCAACTGCCCAGATTCC
>JAAUOI010000180.1 GCA_012036375.1 Allobrachymonas sp.
TCGGCTTGGCCGCGTGACGCCGCGCCCGCCCCACGAAAGGGGAAAGACCATGCACACTCCGTTGAATCCGATTCACGTCGGGCCCTCATTGGGCCGGGCCGTCTATGGGCAGGGCCCCGAGAAGGTTCTCGTGTTTCACGACTGGATGGGGGACGCGGGCGAACTACGAGCCGATGTTGCCCTACCTCGACCCGACCGCGCACACCTACGTCTTCGCCGACGCGCGCGGTTATGGGACGTCCCGGCATCTGACAGGGGCCTACACCGCGGACGAAATGGCGTCGGACGCGTTCCGCCTGGTCGACGAGCTCGGCTGGACTCGCTTCCACGTCGTCGGACATTCGATGACCGGCCTCGTGGCTCAGCGCATGGCCGTCGACGACTGGAACTCGGGCATCAGACGCATCAAGACCGTCGTCGCGGTCACGCCCGGCGAGATCGACCTCATCAACATCCACCAGGCCACGCTGCAGGCCATGCGGCGCGCGGTTCTCGCCCTGGCCCCGCTGCCCGATGCAGTTTTGGTAGATGCCTTTCGAATTCCGTCATTGCCGATGGCCCAGCGCGGCGTGATTGGCGGCGATCGCCGCTCGGCCGCCATTGCCGCCGCCACCGCCACCACCGTTTTGATTGTTGCCGCCGCCGCCCGCATTGCCTGGCGCGCCTCGCCCGCGAGAGCCGCCCGGATAGCCATCCACGCCGGTATCGACCTGCGCACTGCCGTTGTAGACCAAGCGCGGTGCGCCGGCGATGCCTTCCGCTTTGAAGCTGCCCTCGCGTTCGCCGCCAGGGCCTGTGCCAGTGATCGTGCCTGCGACCGCGCTGTAGTAAAAGCTCCCATTCGTACCGTCCAGCAGTGGCGGGCCATAGGGCGCGATGAAGGTCACGCCGCCGCCGCGAAAGCCTCGATTGCTGGCATCGATATTGAAGCCTGTCATGGTCACCGTACCCGTGGCTTGTAAGCCCACGACACCGCCTGTTGCGCCATTCCACGAGGCGGGCTGCACGTTGCCCGAGAGAGTGACGCTGCTGTATTGCGGAACGCGGATCACTTGAAATCGATAAGCGCCAGCGCTGCCCGTGGCAGCACTGGTTTGGTAGGCATTCACCGTGCCTCCGCCAGTTCCGGCACACAGCACGGACATTGTGGATGTGGCCGCTGAGGTGGCCGTGCAATATTCCCAGAGGCCCGCACGGTAGTTGCTTGATAAGTTGCCACCCGCATAAGAGGCAGCAGTCACGGTGCGTGTGGCGCAGCCGGCTGTGCCTGCGCCATCGCCATAGCAGTCGCTGTTGCTGAAATTGATTTCCGCGCCTTGCATCTGCATGATGATGAGCAAATCGCCAGCGGCAATGGCGGTGGAAGTGCCGCCGCCCGTGGTGTCGATGCTGCCCACTGGAATACTGGTTGCACCTGAGGAGACGATGCCCGTGCTGCCGGGGTAATATGAGTTGATTACTCCTGCAATGCTGCTGGTAGCGCTATTGGCATTCGGCGTAGCGCAGACTTGTGCAATGACCCAACCCGACATCAGCGCCGCAATGAGCAACACAAGTTGGCGAACCCACACAGTCGCGCGAAAACCCTGAAACGAACAAAATTCTCGGTTAGTCATGGGAAGGTATTGTCGCCTGACCGGCCATTTGCTTGAGCCATGCTTGCTCTCTGACCTCGATGGTGGAAAGAAAGTGCTCCACTTTGCCTGATTTGCCCAAGGCGGCAAAGGTATCGAAGCCACGTTCGAGGAACTGCTGCAATTGCAGCAATCCAGCAGCGGTGGCGGGGGCTCGCATCATTTTGAGCATCAGCCGCAGACCGGGCACGCGGGTGTGGCGCTGGAGTTGAGCGCCCAGTTTTAATGCCGCTTGGATCTGCTCCTGCCGGCCATGCGCATAGCCTGGGAGGCTATGGAGTGATTGCCAAAGTAGTTGGTAATTGGGCAGCGTGAGGGTTGAGCCAAGCGCTGCGCTGTGTTGTGCCCAGAGCCGTGCCATACAGGCATCGAGCGATTCTGACAAGGCATGCAGTTGCGCTAGCAGTGTGGCGGTATGTACGACGGTCTGCGGAAACATGCGCTCCAGCGTTGTGGCGATACGCGCAAATTGCGCATCACGCTTAGAAAATTCTTGCTCACTGTACAGCTCGGTCAAGAAAAATTGAGCAGCAGGCCCCATGTGCGGCTCTTGCAAAATATCGGCATAGGTTTGGCTAAATCTTGCGGCTTGCCAGCGTTTGAGATGCTGCGTAAATTGCGCGAGGTTGGAATCTGCTTGCCGCTCTGTGCGCAAGCGTTCAACCACCTGAAGGCTCGCCGCTATGGAGCCATAGGCCGACATGCTGCGCACAGAGGGCAGATGATCGGGCCAACTCAGTAATCGCGAATGGGAATCAGACATGCTGGATGAGATTATCCAGCGAGAATGCATACTCGCGATGCAGCAATGACGGTCTCAGTTAGGCTGCGTCGATTTTCAAATTCTGCGCCACCACCACTTGCCGCCAGCTGGAGAAATCTTTTTCTAAGAAATTGGCCAAGGCAGTAGGCGAGCTGCTGGCTGGCGCGGCGATTTCCAAGGCATCTTGCCCGAGGCGGCTGCGCACATCGCTCATTTGCAACACTTTGGCAAGTGCGCCATTGAGGCGATCAACCGTGGCGGCTGGCGTGGCTTTGGGTGCCATGAGGCCAAAATAATTGAGCACATCAAAGCCAGCAAACCGCTCTCAGACATGCTCGGAACATCGGGCAAAGCGGCAGAGCGTTTGGAGGCGGTGACGGCCAATGCTTTGACGCGCCCATCTTTGATGAACGGGTTGAGCGCGGGTACGGTGCCGGTGACCATATGAATTTGGCCGCCGATCATGTCCATCGTCGCTGGCGCGATGCCGCGATAGGGGATGTGCGTGATAAAAATGCCAGCGCGGTTTTTGAGCATTTCAAGCACCAAATGATTGATGCCGCCTGCGCCAGCGCTGCCATAGTTGTAGTGGCCGGGTTTGGCTTTGGAGAGTTGGACAAACTCGCGCAGGTTGTTGGCGGGAATATCTTTGTTGATCGCCCAGACCAAGGGGCCGCTGGCGATCAGGCCAACTGGCGCAAATTGGCGGATGGGGTCGTAGCCGGCGCTGGGCAGTGCAGCGGGCAGGGTGGTGAATGGCGCTGCGGCCAGTAGCAAGGTATTGCCATCGGGCGCACTGTCTGCAACGAATTTGGTGCCGATTGCGCCGCCCGCACCAGCTCTGTTGTCTACCACCACAGGGCTTGCGAGCACATCGCTCAATTTGAGTGCAATCAAACGACCCACAGCATCGGTGCCAGCGCCAGGCGCGAAGGGTACGATCAGTCGCGTGAGATTGTTTTGCGCCTTCACAGCAAAGCTGGGTGCTAGTAAAAGTGCAGCACTCGACGCAGTTTTGATAAGGGTTTGACGACGATTTTGCATAAATTTTCTCATGTTTCACAAAGGCTATAGTAGACCTTAACTCGGGCGAGTGACAGTTCTGTGTCAACTGCCCCGATAGGTCGAATAACTCCAAGGGCTGCACAACAGCGGCACATGGTAATGCTGATTGGTATTCGCGATACCGAAGTCTAGCTGCACCTCGTCTAGAAAGGCGGGTTCTGGTAGTTGAATGCCTTTGTTTTTGAAATAGGCGGCGACAGCAAACGTGAGGCGGTAACGGTCTGCTTTCAAAGTCGCGTTATCGAGCAAGAGACCATCTGGGTTGCGACCATCTGCGTTCAGGGTGAGTTGCTTGACGAGTTGGTAACCTCCTGGCGCATACGAATACAAAGCGACCTGCATGCCCGCTGCGGGGCAACCGTGCATCGTGTCGAGAACATGTGTGGACAAACCCATTTCAATCTCCAGTCAAGTGCTGCCTCAATCAGGGCTGCATCAAGGAAAGTGTATACAATTTCCTTGATGACACAGGAAACATCGTCCGTCCAGTTATCCAGCACGCAGCATATTGTGCAAGCGCTCACAAGAGCGATGGTCGAGCATCGGCTTGCGCCCGGTGCGAAATTGGTGGAGCAAAAGCTTGCAGATCATTTTGGCGTCTCGCGCACTTTGGTACGGCAGGCGCTGTATCAGCTAGAAAATCAGCGCTTGGTGGTGATTGAGCCGGCACGGGGTGCATTTGTTGCCTCGCCTTCGATTGAAGAGGCCAGTCAGGTGTTTGAGGTTCGCCGCATGGTGGAGGCGCAAATGACGCGAGCTTTTGCCCAGCAGGCTACGCCCGAGCAGATTGCCGCGCTACGCGAGCATGTAGTGCAAGAGCAAAAATCGATTGCGAGCGACGATACATCAGGGCGCATTGAGCTGCTGGGCGATTTTCATGTGCGCATGGCTGAGTTGATGGGCAATACCGTGCTTGCCGAGCTGCTCAGCGATTTGATCTCGCGCTGTGCCTTGGTGACGCTGATGTACCAAAGCACGATGGCGGCGAAAGAATCGAATGATGAGCATGTGCACATCGTGGAGGCGCTAGCTAGCGGCGATGCAGACAAGGCTGTGATGCTGATGGATGCGCATTTGAGCCATGTGCTCACCAATCTACAGTTTGAGCGTCAGCGCCCGGACAGTGACGCGGTGCAGGCACTATCGAGCTTTGCAGGGCTGTGATGATGAGCCATTCAGCCTACGACAGCACTGCTCTGTATCCACGTGATCTCGCCGGTTATGGGCGCGATGTGCCGCATGCCCGCTGGCCGGGCGGCGCTCGCATTGCGGTGCAGTTCGTGCTCAACTTTGAAGAAGGTGGCGAGAATCATGTAATGCATGGCGATGCCGGCAGTGAGACGTTTCTCTCAGAACTGTTCAACCCCGCCAGCTTTCCGGCGCGGCACATGAGCATGGATGGGATTTATGAATACGGCTCGCGGGCAGGTGTGTGGCGCATCTTGCGGGAGTTTGAAAAGCGGCAATTACCGCTCACGGTGTTTGGTGTGGCGACGGCTTTGCAGCGCTGCCCGGATGTGACGGCAGCTTTCAAAGAAGCTGGCCACGAGATTGCTTGCCACGGCCTCAAATGGATTCATTATCAAAACCTGCCGGAAGAAACCGAGCGCGCGCACATGCAAGAAGCGCTGGCGATATTCAAGTCTTTGGGTATTGAAACTGAAGGCTGGTACACAGGGCGCGACAGTCCCAACACGCTTCGCCTCGTGGCCGACCAAGGCTTGCTCTATGCGAGTGATTACTACGGCGATGATCTGCCGTTTTGGATGAAGTTGCGCAAAACCGACGGCACAAATGCGCATCAGCTCATCGTGCCCTACACGCTGGACTGCAACGACATGCGCTTTGCGTTACCGCAGGGCTATTCGCATGCCGATCCATTCTTTCAATACATGAAAGACAGTTTCGATGCGTTGTATGCAGAAGGTGATCCCGCAGGGCTAGATCGCCCGAAGATGATGAGCATCGGCATGCATTGCCGCTTGCTGGGCAGACCGGGGCGCATCACGGCGCTGCAACGCTTTTTGGATTACATTGCGCAACACCAAGACGTGTGGGTGGCCAAACGGGTGGATATTGCCAAGCACTGGATGAAAGCCTACCCAGCACCATGATCAGCCTGCATGAATTGAACACAGCGTCCGAGGCACAAGCGGCTCAGATGCTCGATGGCATTTACGAGCATTCGCCTTGGGTTGCACAGGCTGCATTGGCCAAGCGCCCGTTCGCTACGCTGGCTGCACTCAAGCACGCGATGTCAAGCGTGGTCACGCAAGCCAGCCGCGATCAGCAATTGGTTCTGATTCGCGCCCATCCTGAATTGGCTGGCAAAGCCATGGTCTCGAATTCGCTCACGGCGGAATCGACGAACGAGCAAAGCAAAGCGGGTTTGACAAATTGCAGCGCAGAAGAATTTACCAAGCTACAGCAACTCAACGCAGATTACAACGCCAAATTCGGCTGGCCTTTTATTCTCGCCGTGCGGGGGGCGCGTGGCCTTGGGCTCTCCCGTGAGCAAATCATTTCGACCTTTGAGCGCCGCCTGAACGGTCATCCTGATTTTGAGTTGCAGGAGTGCCTGCGCAATATTCATCGCATTGCTGAAATTCGCTTGAATGACAAGTTTGGCGCATCGCCTGAGTTGGGCAATGAACTCTGGGATTGGCACGAAAGCCTTGCTCAACATTCCGATCCGGGCTTCAAAGAGAACGGCCAGCTCACCGTGACCTACATGACCGAGGCGCACCAAGCCTGCGCGGCTGAGATCGCGGCTCGGATGCGTGAATGTGGCTTTGATTCGGTAGAGATTGATGTGCTGGGCAATGTGGTGGGATGCTATGAATACGATAGCACTCTGCGCAGTAAATACGCCGGCAAAGTGCCTAAAACGCCTCAAAAATGGCTAATGACAGGCAGCCATTACGACACGGTGCGCAGTGGCGGCAAATACGATGGGCGCTTAGGCATTTTCGCGCCGATG
>JAAUOI010000181.1 GCA_012036375.1 Allobrachymonas sp.
GCCGCTAGGCGCAGCTTCTTTGAGCGCTTTGTTGAATGCTTTGCTGTCTGCTTGCGCTTTGTAATCAATGCACGCATCAAAACCCAGCTCGTTCACCACATAAGCGCATTTATCCGCTCCGCCCGCAATACCCACCACGCGGCAGCCACGCGCTTTGGCGAGCACGCCAACAGCGCTGCCTACTGCGCCAGAAGCAGCATTCACCACCACCGTCTCACCGGCCTTCGGCTCACAAATTTTGAGCAGCCCATACCAAGCCGTCACACCCGGCATGCCGACTGCGCCCAAGTAATCTGACAGTGGCACGGGACCATCGCTCACCTTGCGCAGAGCGCCGAGGGCATTGCCATCTACCGTGCTGTATTGCTGCCAGCCGCCCATGCCCACCACCTTATCGCCCACTGCGTATTTGGCGTGCTTGGATTCCACCACCTCACCCACCGTGCCGCCAATCATCGGCTCGCCCAGTGCTTGGCTAGCGGCGTAGCTCTTGCTGTCGTTCATGCGGCCACGCATGTAGGGATCCAAGCTCAGGTAATGGTGCTTCACACGCACTTGGCCTTCTTGCAAATCAGCCAGCGGCATTTGAACGACGCGGAAATTGCTCAAACTCGCTTCCACTTCGGGGCGGTTGTCCAGCAGGACTTGTGTATTCAGCATCATCTTTATCCTTTAAACTATAAAATCAATAGCACTCCGCGCAGTATTTACGCCGGCTATGCGCTCAAATCACTTAAAAATCTCTTCAAAAACTCAATCTGAAGCTTTCGGAATGATCTTCTTCACATCGCGCCCACCCTCCGCCTGGCTCGATGTCGCAATCGCTTTCAGATACTTAAAAGTCCCCGTCGCATGCGCACACAGCTCGCTCAAACTCCCATCAGCGCGGCGGCTGTACACGCTGCCTTCGGTGAACGCGAGCGTCGCCGTGCGATGCAAAATCTTCGCCTTCGCCACCAAATAATCTTCCCCGGGTCGCATGAATTGCGTCTTCATCTCCAGCGTCACCAATCCCGGTGCGGCAGGCAGATCGCGTGGCTCATTGCTGCGAGCCGCATGCGCCATGCACACATCCAGCAAGGTCATCACCAAGCCGCCATGCGCAATCTGCCAAGTGTTCAGCATATGCGGCTGCACCGCGCAATGAATCTCTGCCTCGCCGCCTTCGAACTTGATCAGCTCGAAGCCGAGGTGTTTGACGAAGGCTATTTCTAAAGGAAATTGCATGATGTTCTATTCCAGTACCGTTCGCGTTGAGCCTCTCGAAACGCTGCATGCGCCTCGGGCAAGCTCAGGCTGAACGGCTCGGGCATCAGCCTCCAGTAACGATGCTCACGCCGCCATCGACGGCCAGCCATTGCCCAGTAATATGCTTGCCAGCATCTGAGGCAAAGAGCAGCGTCAAGCCTTTGAGGTCTTCATCATCACCCAAGCGTTGCAAAGGCGCACCCTCTTTGAGTTTCTCTTCGCCCAAGGCTTTGAGCGTGCCCGCCGTCATCTTGCTCGGAAAGAAGCCTGGGCAGATCGCGTTGACGCGGATGTTGTATTTGCCCCATTCGGCCGCGAGTGCGCGAGTGAAGTTGATCACGGCGCCCTTCGATGTGTTGTAGGCAATCGTGTTCATGCCGCTGGGGTTGCCGCCGAGGCCTGCGATGGAGGCGAGGTTGATGACAGAGCCACTCTTACGAGCAATCATTGATTTCTTCGCAATGCGCTGCGAAAGCAAAAAATAGCCGCGCACATTCAAGTTCATCACCTTGTCCCAAGCCTCAAGCGGATGGTCTTCCGCAGGTGAGCCCCAAAGCTGCACCAGCATTGTTCACCAAAATATCCACATCACCCATGCGCTGCAAAGTCTCATCGGCCAACTTGTGAATATCAGCTTCCACCGCGCAATCCGCTGCGATCCAGCGCGCATCAATGCCCTTGGCTTGAAGCTCGGCTGCAGCCTCTTCCAAATCAGCCGCTTTGCGCGATGAGAGCATGATTTTTGCGCCAGCTTCGCCCAAGGCGAAGGCCATTTGCAGCCCAAGGCCGCGCGAACCGCCTGTGACGAGCGCGGTTTTGCCTTTGAGGTCGAAGAGTTGTTGGATGGGGCGATGGGTCATGGTTGAATCCTTGATGAGTCATGTAGGGAACTGCACCGCCAACGTTCATGCAGGCAGAGCTATTTTTTTCTGCTGCGAATGTATATCAAGACGATGCCCAGCGCTGTCGCCAAGCTGCCACCCACGCCTAAGCTCCAAGCCAGTTCAGGCTCTGTGCCGCCGAGCGCTAAGCCAAACACGATGCTGAGCAATCCGCCGTAAATGCAAATCCAAATGAGAATGTCGATCTTGCCTTCATGGCTGGGTTTGATGTTCAAAAGGCTTCCTCTGCCATGTTGGCGCAGGTCATGTCGCGGCTTTGTACCACAGCAAGCCATGCATCCATTTTTGGCAATTCGTAACGATAAAAATACTGTGTGGCCGGCATAATTCCTGCGCTGATTGCTCCTGATTTAGGAGCAATCTGATGAGCCAAGCATATATCCAGCCAGATCCATGCTAACACCACATGGCCAAAGGCTTGCATATAGGGCACGGCATTGGCCAGCGCCTCTTGCGGATTGCCACTCGCCCAAGCAGCCTTGGTGGCATGGCCGATTTTTTTGAGTGCGCCTGCGAGATCATTGCCATGCTGTGCAAGCTCTGGCACTTGCATGGCTTGCTCAATCGTCACATTGATCTTGCTGGCCAAAAGCTGCAAGCCTTTTCCGCCGTCCATGACCACTTTGCGCCCCAGCAAATCCATGGCTTGAATGCCATGCGTGCCTTCGTGAATCATGTTCAGCCGCTGGTCGCGCCAATATTGCTCCACTGGAAAATCCCGCGTGTAGCCATAGCCGCCGTGAATTTGAATCGCCAGCGAATTCGCTTCCAAGCAGTTCTCGCTCGGCCAGCTTTTGGCAATCGGCGTGAGCATGTCGAGCAGCAGTGCCGCTTCTTTCGCAGCATCGCCCTGCCCCGTGTGCATCTCATCGACCAGCTTCGCGCAATAGAGTTGCAAGGCCAACGCGCCTTCACAAATTGACTTTTGCGCGAGCAGCATGCGCTTGATGTCGGCATGCTCGATCAAGCACACTTGAGGCGCTTCGGAGTTTTTTCCCGAACCAGTGATGGGTCTGCCTTGCGGCCGTTGCTTCGCGTAATCTAATGAAGCGTTGTATCCCGCCATGCCCAGCATCGTGGCGGCCATGCCGATGCCAATGCGAGCCTCGTTCATCATGGTGAACATGCCCTTCAAGCCTTCGCCGGGTTTGCCGACCAAATATCCAACAGCCCCGGCTTTGCCCCCCGGCGTGAACTTGCCTTCACCGAAATTCAGCAAGGTATTCGGCGTGCCAGCCCAACCTAGCTTATGGTTGAGGCCAGCCAGCGTCACGTCATTGCGCTCACCTGTCAACTCGCCTTGCGCATTCACTATCATTTTCGGCACGATAAACAGTGAAATCCCCCGCGTACCGGGCACCAGCTTGCCATTCTCATCAGGAATCTTCGCCAGCACCAGATGAACGATGTTCTCCGTCACATCATGCTCACCGCCCGAGATCCACATTTTGTTGCCGCGTAGCCGATAGCGCGGCCCTAGCGCATCGCCTGCATCCTCCAACTCAGCGCGGGTGGCCACATCCGAGAGAGAAGACCCCGCCTGCGGCTCGCTCAAACACATCGTCCCCGCCCAACGCCCATTGAATTCATTGGCCGCAAACACCTGCTTTTGCATGTCCGTACCATGCACCAAAATCGCATTCGCGTTGCCCACCGTGAGCAAATTCCAGCTGATCGAAATCGAGGCCATCGCAAAAACGAATTCGCCGCAGACTCCACCAAATAAGGCAGCTGCATCCCGCCCATCTCATAGTCCTGCGCCGCGCTAAACATCCCGCTCTCCGCATACGCCCGCCGTGCCACATGCGTGGCCTGCGGCACGATCACCTTGAGCGCACCATCCGCCCCAGTCTCAGCACGAGGCTCTTCCCGATCCGCTGTGCGATTAAACGGTGCGTATTTATCTCGTGCAATTTTTTCGCAGGTATCGAGCACTGCGCCAAACGTCTCCCGCGAATGATCGGCGAAGCGTTCGCGGCTGGTGAGGCTCTCGGCTTTCAGCCAATCAAAGAGTAAAAATTCAAGGGTGTTGCGATAGATCATGTGAATTCTTCAAGTTGTGTTGCAGCGCTAACTATCGCGCTCAACAACGACTATTTAACGTAGCGAGCTTGGACTTGCGCAAGTGGCATCAAAAGCTCCTCGACTCTTGCTCCAGCTTGCTTTGCTATTTGAGGGTTGTCTCGCCAAATCAGCGCCCACATTTCAAACTGCGCCAACGATTGCTCCCAGCGCTGCTGCAATTGAGCGGCTGTAGGAACAGAAATGCCGTAGTGTTCGTCACGCATCGGGACTCTCTCCGCGTTTGATTTTTTCTAACGCTTCGATATCGATTCGATCTTTAGGGCGATTAGCAATACGTTTCATTTCCAGCAAGTGATCAATCGAGGCCACCGCAACATTCGCCCCGAATAAAAGGCATGCTTGTCGCATCAGCAGATAAACGCTCATACGGCACATCGGAACGCACCAACACATCAATTACGCTCCCCATAATCCCCGGCTCTCGCAAGGCAAACGCCAACATGCCTTTTTCTTTATGCCATTGCTCAATCAAGCTGGCGTTTTTCAGGGAATCAATCGGTACGTGGATCACAGGAGCGAGCCCAAAACGCTTACCTACCTCAATGAACTTTCCGAGGTTCTCATCATTCATCGCGAGAACCAAATCAATATCAAGCGTAGAACGAATAAATCCGCGCAATTGAACCGCGAAACCACCCACCAGCACAAACTGAACTCCCTCCTGAGAGAGCGCTTGAATGATGCTGGGGATGGATTTCATGTCTTGATCTTATCAAAGCACCTCAAACACCCCAGCCGCCCCCATCCCCCCGCCAATACACATCGTCACGCAAACGCGTTTCGCGCCACGGCGTTTGCCTTCAATCAGCGCATGGCCGACCAAGCGCTGGCCGCTCACGCCGTAGGGGTGGCCTACGGCAATCGCTCCGCCGTTGACGTTAAGCTTGTCGTCTGGAATGCCCAGCTTGTCGCGGCAGTAGATCACTTGCACGGCGAAGGCTTCGTTGAGTTCCCATAAATCAATATCGCTGACTTTGAGGCCGAGGCGCTTCAAGACTTTAGGAATCGCGAACACAGGGCCGATGCCCATTTCATCAGGCTCGCAGCCTGCCACTGAGAAGCCGAGGAAGCGGCCGAGCGGTTTCAAGCCACGCTTGGAAGCCAACTCTTCATTCATCAGCACGCAAGCGCCTGCGCCATCAGAAAACTGGCTGGCATTGCCCGCAGAAATCAAGCCACCGGGCACGGCCGAGCGGATGCCGCTGATGCCTTCTTTGGTCGTGCCAGCGCGAATGCCTTCATCGTTGCTCACGGTCACTTCTTTGGTCATGAGGCCGAGCGTGGCGTCTGCGATGCCAGCCTTCACAGTGATCGGCGCGATCTCTGCGGCAAACAAGCCGGCTTCCAAAGCGGCCGTGGCGCGCTGCTGGCTGCGAGCGCCGTATTCATCCATTGCCTCGCGGCCAATTTGGTAGCGCTTGGCCACTTGCTCAGCGGTTTGCAGCATGTTCCAGTAAATCTCTGGCTTCTTTTTGAGCAGCGCAGGATCGGTCATCATGTGCATGTTCATCTCTTGCTGAACGCAGCTGATGCTCTCGACGCCACCTGCCACATACACATCGCCTTCGCCTGCGATGATGCGTTGCGCAGCGAGCGCAATGGTTTGCAAGCCTGAGGAGCAAAAGCGATTGACCGTCATGCCAGAAGTGGTGATGGGGCAATCGGCCATGAGGGCGATTTGGCGAGCGATGTTTGCACCCGTTGCGCCTTCGGGATTGGCGCAGCCCATGATCACGTCGTCAACTTCTGCGGCTTCAATGCCGGCGCGAGAGATGGCGTGTTTGACGGCGTGGCCACCGAGCGTCGCGCCATGCGTCATGTTGAATGCACCTTTCCAGCTCTTGGCGAGCGGGGTGCGGGCGGTAGATACGATTACAGCGGATGTCATGATATGCTCCTAATTCAATAGCACTCTGCGCAGTACTCTTGCCGGCAAAGTACCAATAATGGTTAAAAATAGATGGAGGTAATTAAGATGCTGCGTTAAACGTCTTTCCAGCAGCCACCAAGCGCTTGATCAGCGGCGCGGGCTCCCAGAAGCTGGCATCGTCGTTCGGATTTTTGGCAAAGCTATTCATCGCCATCATCACGTTGTACAAGCCCATTTGATCGGCATAGTGCATTGGGCCACCCTTGGGAATCGGGAAACCGTAGCCGGTGATATAGACCATGTCAATATCGCTGGCCTTGGATG
>JAAUOI010000182.1 GCA_012036375.1 Allobrachymonas sp.
CCGAAACAAGCCCTGCCACCGAGGGCACGAAGTTGCCAAGATCAACCGCACCGCCCACGCAGGCAATGAATTTCGCCGCCAGTATCCCGAGCCACGCTCCAGAATGGGGCGTATGGTGATTGGCAGCTCTCGCGCCGCCTCTGCGAAGCATTACGGCGGGACGCGGCCTGACGGCCAGCCCAAGACGATGAAAGACATTTTGCGGGATATTGATCGTTTGATCAGGGAATTGATGCGCACCAGCCGTGAGATTGCCGAGAATGAAATGCGTATTGCCAAAGCACAATTGGCGCGGATTGAAGCTGAAACGCAGGCGATCCGAGCCGCCAACCACGCCGCCAGCATGGCTGGCATGGAGGGCATGGCGACGTTCTTTGCCAGTTATGACGCGGAAAAACCCAGCGATTGCCCGAGGCCAAAAAGGCAGAGCCACCCAAGCCACGCGCCTACGGCCTAGACGTGGACACGCTACAAGCCATTCAAGACACGCAATTGATTCGCAAGGCCTTTCATGCATGCCAAAGCGAAGAAAACGCCCAAGTCTATGAAGGCGTGTTGTTTGCCGTGCAGCAGTTGCCAGCAAACCATCCTGTGCGGCAACAGGCCAATCCCACGCTGCGCGAGTTGGTGAAGCAGCACACAGCAGACCATGACAAACGCTTTGATGCGGCAGCGGCGGAGTTTGGGCAATGGTTTACGCAGGCAATGGACGAGCAGCAAACCGCGCAGGTTCAGGCGCAAATTGACTTGAACAGGCCGCCTTCGATGCGCTTGCCTTGGAAGCACCGCCCGCGCTACGTGCCGAATTTCGCGAAGAAAGAATGAGCATGAACCGACCGCCCAACACCACCCACGAGGTCAAGCAGGCGTTAACCTGACGAAAGGCCAAGAATGGATGTGCTTTTCAAGCAATGACGCTTGGACTTTGTTCGTAAACTTCATCAGGCTCGAAAGTTTGGACTTCGGCAGAGCGATGTCGTCATCCGCTTGAACTAAAAAATTGATCCACACGGCTGGATCGCCTGTTTCATCCTGCTCAAACTTGACTGAATAGCCTTTTACAAGCTCAGGAAAAGGCAAAGCCCCGAGCGTCTCGTCAATGAGGCGCTTCTCGTCAATGGTGGAGTTGGCGTATCTACGGTTTCCATGACTTTGATTCTATGTGAAGTTGGCGCGTCAATCAATTCCAATCATGCGCTATGATCCCTTAACTCGTGACCCGTTCCCGAGTAAGTATCCCGACTAACCCACCGATTTTGGGATGTTTTTTGAGAAAAAGACGATCTGAATCATGCACTTAGGATCGGGGTGGAAAATGCCCCATCAGCCACCCCAAAAATTTGAAAAGCCCTTGAGTACTTCTCAAGGGCTTTTTTTATTGGGTTTTTAGAGCGTTTTAGGCTGATGGCCGGCGTATTGATTGCGTGGGGTGCTATTGAATTAGGAGTTTTTTCACTCAACGAATTACTTGCGGAGTAGTCACGGCGCTGGCAGCGCTTGGGCTATCCCCCTCCGCGAATGTCCTCCTGCGTGCTGCGCCCGCATTCCCCCTTTATTTCGCTGCGGTGGATAACCCAATCACTGCCGACTGATTAAGGTTTTGATTACGCCGTAATCCTGATCGGAATCGTCACGGGCCCATCGTTGATGAGCGAGACTTTCATATCAGCAGCGAATTGGCCGGTTTGCACGATAGGATGCACTGCACGCGCTTTTTCGACAAACAACTCATACAGCCTGCGCCCCTCATCCGGCGGCGCAGCTTGCGTAAAGCTCGGGCGATTGCCACCGCTCACATCGGCTGCCAAGGTGAACTGGCTCACGATCAGCAAACCACCACCCACATCTTGCACTGAACGATTCATCTTGCCGGCTTCGTCGCTGAAGATGCGCAGCTTGAGGATTTTGGCGAGCATTTTTTCTGCCAGCGCATCGGTATCACCGCGCTCGGCGCAGAGCAGGATGAGAAGGCCGAGGTTGATTTCGCCGATGGTTTGGCGCTCAACGCTGACGCTAGCTTGTTGAACACGCTGTAGGACTACAAACATTTATTGAGACGGGTTATCAAGACTAGCCATCAAACTACGTAGCTGAGTTAATTGTTTAGTGGCGCTTGAAATATGCTGCAATTGCTCCGCTGCGCGCTTCAAGTCGCATCGCACCATGGCCAAGCGAATTTCTGACTCATTCGTTACAAGCCTTTGATCTCTTAAATTGATTACTTCATCAGAGTAATAATACTGCGATTGCAAATCGCGCTCACGAGTATTTACCCAATCATCGTTCTTGAATTTGCGTACATGCTCGAAGCCTTCGTCGCCGTTTTCATAGGCCCTCATGTCAGCCTCTACTGCGACTAAGAATTCTGGCTCGATGGATTTGAAGAAAACTCTCACTTCGCCAATACGATTCGCATGCTGCATAGCGCCAATCTGACGATAGCCAATCTCACACAAATCTAAAAATCTATGCCAGTGAGCGCTTGTTTCTGCAAATACTTGCACAAGACCACCGTCAGTATTTCTCCATTCCAAATACCCAACCGCATCCAAAGCAACAAGCATCTCAGGGCAATTTTTCATGCAGTCAAAATCAGCTTCACTCCAGCTGTTGTAGTCAGCATTCTGTTGACGTAGCCAATCTTGAATCAGCTTGGCAAGCTGTTCGGATTTGGCGCTCATGCCAAACTTACCTTCGCAAACTTTCTCTTGCCCACCTGCATCACATAAGTCCCCGCGCCAAGCTTGAGGGCTTTGTCGCTGATGGCTGTGCCGTCCACGCGAACAGCACCGCCGTCGATGTGGCGGTTGGCTTCTCCGGTGGATTCTGTAAGTTTAGCGGCTTTGATGATGGCGCCGATGCCCATCTCGGGTGCGCCGTTGAGCGAGACCAAGACTTCAGGAATCTCATCGGGCACGCCGCCTTTGCTGCGGTTGATGAAGTCTTGTTCTGCCGCATCTGCCGCATCTGCCGAATGAAAGCGCGCCGTGATTTCTTTGGCGAGCAGGACTTTGGCTTCTTTAGGGTTGCGGCCGGCTTCAATTTCGCGTTTTAAAGCGGCGATGTCTTCCAACGATTTGAAGGAAAGTAGCTCATACCAATTCCACATGAGCGTGTCGCTGATGGAGAGCACTTTGGCGAACATGGTGTTCGGAGCTTCAGTGATGCCGATGTAGTTGTTTTTGGACTTGCTCATTTTATCCACGCCATCGAGGCCGACGAGGAGTGGCATGGTCAAGATGCATTGGGGCTCTTGGCCGTATTCTTGCTGGAGGTGGCGGCCCATGAGCAGGTTGAATTTTTGATCGGTGCCGCCGAGTTCTAAATCGCTTTTCAAGGCCACGCTGTCGTAGCCTTGCATGAGTGGGTAGAGGAATTCATGCACGCTGATGCTTTGGCCGGTGGTGAAGCGCTTGTGAAAATCATCGCGCTCCATCATGCGGGCGACGGTGTATTTGGCGGACAGTTCAATCATGCCGCGTGCGCCGAGCGGATCGCTCCATTCGCTGTTGTAGCGGATTTCGGTTTTGGTGGGGTCGAGCACGAGGCTGGCTTGTTTGTAGTAGGTTTTCGCGTTGTCTTCGATCTGCTCGCGGGTGAGCGGCGGGCGGGTGGAGTTGCGGCCAGATGGGTCGCCGATCATGCTGGTGAAATCGCCGATCAAGAAAATCACCGTGTGCCCCAAATCTTGGAGTTGGCGCATTTTGTTGAGCACCACCGTGTGGCCAACGTGCAGATCAGGCGCTGTGGGATCAAGGCCGAGCTTGATTCGCAGCGGAATACCTGTTTTTTCGCTCTTTTGCAGCTTTTTAAGCCACTCTTGCTGCGGCAGTAACTCTTCTACACCGCGCAGGCTCACTTGCATCGCCTGTTGGATGGCATCAGAAACTGAAGTATTACTGGATACATGATTAGTTGTAAGTGGTTGATTCATAAGTGTTTTCCCAGATGCACAGAAAATACCTTCAGCTATAATCGATGCTCTTTTTGACTCATAGCGCTTGTCGCTTGGTTATGAAATTTTAAGGCTAGTAGTGCATCGGAGATGCAAACCATTTGTTGTTGGGATCAGAGTTTTGACAGGTCACGTTTTCTTATCGCAAGTTAGCGCATTTGCCCAAGTCGGATGGCAGGTTTGCCAAGGGTTCGTGCAACGCCATCCGCGCCGCGTCACAGCGGCAGTTGCTGCTGTGCTTCTGGGAACAGGCGCGACGGCATTCGCTGTTGCTACGCTTGTGCCAGATGCCTCGCAAGTGCCGGTAAAAATGATCACCGAGCAAGTTGCCCCCGCCTCCACAAGCGCAGTACCAGCGCCTGAAGCGCTCCCCACTTATTTGCTCTACCGCAGCGATACCACCCGAAGCAACGACAGCGCGGATTCTTTGCTGCGCCGCTTGGGCGTGATCGATGCCGCAGCCGTGCAATTCATCAAGAGCGATACCAGCGCTCGCAGTGCCCTGCTCTCGCGAGCTGGCCGCGCCGTGACGGTTGAAGTCAATGCCACGCAAGCATTGGTCAAACTCACCGCCCGCTGGACTCCAGATGATTCCAACAATTTCCAACGCCTCGTTATCGAACGCCAAGGCAATGCACTGTTCAGCCGAATAGAAACAGCGCCCTTGGCCGCCAGCACACGTTTGGCCAGCGCCGTGATCAAGTCATCGCTGTTTGCTTCTACCGATGAGGCTCGCATTCCAGATGCGGTCGCTGTTCAATTGGCTGAAATTTTCTCCGGGGACATCGATTTCATCCGCGCTTTGCGTAAGGGTGATCGCTTCAGTGTCGTCTATGAAAGCTTGGAGGCCGATGGCGAACCGATGCGCGCTGGCCGCGTGCTTTCAGCTGACTTTGTGAACAACGGCAAGATGTTTTCAGCCGTGTGGTTCCAAGAAAAATCCGCAGCCAAGGGTCAGTACTACACACTTGATGGCAACAGCTTGCGCAAAGCCTTCCTCGCCTCGCCGCTGGAGTTTTCTCGCATGACCAGCGGCTTCGGTGGCCGCATGCACCCGATTGCCAAGCAATTCCGTATGCACACGGGCGTGGATTATGCCGCACCAACGGGCACGCCGATTCGCTCCGTGGGTGATGGCGTGGTGGATTTTGCCGGTGTACAGCGCGGCTATGGCAATGTGGTGGAAGTCAAGCACCGAGATGGTAAGAGCACGCTGTATGCGCATATGCACACGATCGCAGTGCGCAAAGGCCAAAGCATTTCTCAAGGTCAGAATATTGGCACTGTGGGCTCCACGGGTTGGAGCACAGGCCCGCATTTGCATTTTGAATTCCGTGTCAACGGCGTGCACCATGACCCGATGACATTGGCCAAGCAAAGCGAAAGTGTGCCTTTGTCTGCGGCTGCACGGCCAGAGTTTGACCGCATGGTGGGCGATGTGCGCCGCAAGCTCGCCGCTGCGGCAACAGTCAATTTAGCCAGTGCACAGTAAGCTGTATATCGGCCTCATGTCCGGCACGTCGATGGATGGCGTGGATGCCGCTTTGGTTGACTTTTCAGAGAAAAAACCACGTGTAGCCGGCATGGAATGTGCGTCAATTGCTATTGATTTAAGAGCATCTCTGATGCGTTTGAATAGTTCAGGCGATGACGAACTGCATACCGCACAGCTTGCCACCAACGCGCTCATGCGCCTGTATGCGAATGCGGTCAAGACATTGCTAGCCAAAGCTGGCCTGAAGCCAGAAGACATTCGCGCCATCGGCGCACATGGCCAAACGGTGCGGCATCGCCCGCAGATGTTTGACAACCTGGGATATACGATTCAACTGTGCAATCCGTCTCTTTTGGCCGAACTCACAGGGATTGATGTGGCGGCGGATTTTCGCAGCCGCGATGTGGCCGCAGGCGGCCAAGGCGCTCCGCTTGCGCCGTTTTTCATCGCGCTTGGTTTGCGCAAGAGGCCAGCAATATTGGTGTGCTCAACATCGGCGGCATCAGCAATCTCACCGTGCTGCAAGCGCATGGCAACACGCTGGGCATGGACTGCGGGCCGGGCAATGCGCTGATGGATTTTTGGTGTGAGAAACATACGGGCGCTGCTTACGATGCAGGCGGCGCTTGGAGCTCTACAGGACAAGTGATCGAGCCCCTGCTCACGCGCATGCTCGCAGAGCCTTACTTTGCCTTTCCAGCGCCAAAGAGCACGGGGCGCGATTTGTTCAGCTGTGCGTGGCTTGCCAACATGCTGCAAGGCTTTGAGGTTTCAAAACCGCAGGACGTTCAAAGAACATTGCTCGAATTGACCGCAAGCCCAATCGCAGAATGCGCGAGGCGCTATGAAAAAGAGAGTGGCTCGAAACTGCAAGAAATCATCGTCTGCGGCGGTGGCGCGTTCAATACAGCGTTAATGCAACGCTTGCAAGCCTTGATACCACAGGCAATGGTCATCAACAGCGCAGAGCGCGGC
>JAAUOI010000183.1 GCA_012036375.1 Allobrachymonas sp.
TTCATGCGCTACTTTCAGACTGGCAGGTCAAAAAAGAGAGCATCCTATCCTTCTTGAGCCTACCTGTTTACAGGTCGCGCACTTCGTAGTTGAATCCGCCGTGTTTTAAGCATCTAGCAGGCGTATTTACTGCGCGGAGTGCTATTAAATAATGAGTGAATAGATTAGCCATCTTCCCGAATTTGTCGCCCCGTGAGCTTCAGAAACAGGTCTTCTAAATTGGCAGGGCGATGCAGCGTGCGCAGCAGCGGGAAGGCTTGCAGCGCAGCGAGCAGCGGCGCGGCTTGGCGGGTGTAGAGAAACAGGGTTTCGCCACTGATCTCCACGCGCGCGGCATGCTGCGTCACGCTACTCTCATGCTGCAATGCCATTGCGCCTACGCCATAAATTTCCACCACATCGCTTTCCAAATGCTGCGCAATCAGCTCGCGCGGCCTGCCTTCGGCGATTTTTTTGCCATGGTCGATCACGAGCAAGCGATGGCACAAGCGCTCAGCTTCGTCCATGAAGTGCGTGGTGAGCAAAATGGATTTGCCTTGCCCCGTGAGCATTTGCAGCCGCTCCCACATCAAATGCCGCGCTTGCGGATCGAGGCCCGTGGTCGGCTCATCCAGCAGCAGCAAATCAGGATCATTCACCAAAGAGCGGGCGAGCGAGAGGCGGCGCTTCATGCCGCCTGAGATCTCATTGGGTTTTGATTTCGCCTTGCTCGTTAGTGATGCAAACTCGAGCAGCTTCGGGATGCGCGGCGTGATCTGCGCCGCCTTCATGCCGAAATAGCGGCCATAGACGAGGATGTTCTCTTCAAGAGTGAAATCAGGATCGAGCGTGTCAAACTGGCTCACCACGCCGAGCCGAGCTTTGATTGCGCTGGCATCCTTGGGCATGCGAAGCCCGAGAATTTCAATCTCGCCGCTATCGGGCGCAGTCTGCCCGAGGCACATGCGAATCGTCGTTGTCTTGCCAGCCCCATTGGGCCCAATCACGCCAAGGCATTCGCCAGCAGCGATTTCAAACGAGAGATCTTGAACGACATGGTTGCTGCCAAAATGTTTGTTGAGGTTTTGAATGCTGAAAGATCGGTGAAGTCATGACTGCTATTTTGCTCCTAGAATTGACACTCAAAGAGAATCAAAACCATGTCTGACCGCCTCGCCGTCCTCCCCCAATACCTGCTCCCTAAAAAATTGCTCACCCAATTCATGGGCAAGCTCGCCTCTACCGAGGGCGGGAGCACGACGACTGCGGCGATCAACTGGTTCATCAAGCGCTATGGCGTGAACATGGCCGAAGCGCTCAATCCCGATCCCGCCAGCTACAAAAGCTTTAACGAATTCTTCACGCGCCCTTTGAAGCCCGGCGCTCGTCCTTTGGCGCAAGCGGATTACGTCTGCCCAGTGGACGGCGCAATCAGCCAATTTGGCCGTATCGAAAAGGATCAAATCTTCCAAGCCAAAGGGCATTCGTATTCCACTACTGCCCTGGTGGGCGGCGATGCAAAATTAGCCACTGAATTCCAAGGTGGCTATTTCGCCTGCCTCTACCTGAGCCCGAAAGACTATCACCGCATCCATATGCCCGTGGCCGGCACGCTGCGCCAGATGATCTACGTGCCCGGCGATCTCTTCAGCGTCAACCCCACCACCGCTCGCGGCGTGCCCGGCCTGTTTGCCCGAAACGAGCGCGTCGTCTGCGTCTTCGACACGGCTCATGGCCCCTTCGTCAATGTGTTGGTTGGCGCCACCATCGTCGGCAGCATGGCCACTGCCTGGCACGGCCAAGTCAACCCACCGCGCCTGCCCGATGTGACGACTTGGAATTACAAACCCGGGCAGTTCGTCTACAAACAAGGCGACGAAATGGGTCGCTTCTTGCTCGGCTCGACCGTCGTGATGCTGTGGCCAGAGCAGGCGATGAAGTTCAACCCAGCGTGGCAGCCGACGGGTGGGATTCGCATGGGTGAATTGATGGCTTAATTGAGTTAATTCTGATTCTTCTCATTTATTCGATCGTTTAAATAGTCATTAATTGAGTGAAAAACCACTGAAATTTATTAGCTCTTTTATATTTCAGTATTTTTGTCTAAAATATCAGCAAATTTAAACGATCTAATAAATTATGAACAGCCTTCAATTCGGTCAAATCATTCGTCAAGCGCGTAAAGCAGTAGATCTGACGCAATCAGAAGTTGCAGCGCTTTGCGGAGTGAGTGTGCCTTTTTTGAGCCATCTTGAAGGTGGTAAACCCACTGTTCAGCTGAATAAAGCATTGCATGTGGCGGCGCAGCTTGGCGTGGCGTTAACAGTGCAGAACTCGGTAACAGCCGAGCCACGCAAGAAGAGTGGCAAACAGCGATGAAGCTTTATTGCAACGAGAAATTCGTAGGCTACGTGGAGCCTCGCTTCAATGAGTGGAAGCTGGAGATGGAGCATGCGCCAGCTGTACCGCTGTCACCGCATTTATCGCTGAATAAAGGCCAGTTGACAGTCTCAGAGGCTGTGAAGTATTTCTTCATCAATTACTTGCCTGAGGAACCTTATGCAGACAGAGTGGCAGCGCGGATCAAACCCTATCCACGCACATTTCATGATTGGTTCACTGCGCTTGGGCAAGAGTTGACGGGTGCGTATGCACTAACACCTGATGGCCAATTTCTCAGTCAGGCTGTCTATGAAGATTTGCCTTTGGATCGGTTAACAGAAGGTTTGCAAGCGTCTCGTACGCGTGCTGATGCGATAGCGTTTACTTTGGCTTCATCCAATCAAGGTCAAGATCCTATGCAGAGCCTGCCTCGGCTGTCTCTGGCTGGCGCACAAGATAAGTTTGCGCTATGGTTTGATGCCACGCAGCGCCACCCCGATCAGCAATACAAAATCGCGACTGGTCGCGCCGCCACGACGCATATTTTTAAGCCTGAAAGCACGGATGCGCGGTATCCATTTTTACCAGCCAATGAATTTGCCTGTGCGAAATTAGCGCAAGCTGTGGGTCTGCGTGTAGCCAATACCCAAATCGTTACGCTAGGCGGCGTGCGCACCTTAATCGTAGAGCGATTTGATCGTCGTAGACGTGGTCAACACGTGCAGCGATTGCATCAAATTGATCTGTGTCAGCTCATGAATCTACCGCGTGAGAAGAAGTACGGTAGTCATGGCGCTGGCATTGATACTGAAGATTTTTTTAAAGCCTGCGATCAACTCAGTATCCCAGCGCTAGCGCGGCGAACGCATCTACAGGCTTGGCTTTTCAACTTCATCATCGGTAATCAAGATGCGCATGCTAAGAATTATTCGTTTTTGTACGCCCAAGGCTGGCAGACCGCGCCTTTGTATGACTTGATTTGCGTGACCCCTTATTTGCCGGAACAAACCCTTTCCATGGGCTTGCTCGGCGAATATCGCGCGGGCTGGCTTGTGGCTGAGCATTGGCACGAGCTGGCGCGTTTGAGCGGCGTAACACTTACTTTTTTGCTTTCAGAAATGCAGACCTTGATGGAGCGCATTCAATCTGCTGCCTCTGCTCTACAACAGCCTCTGCGCAAGCAATTGAGCGCTGAGGAACTGGATTTCCTGTCTGATAAGGTCAATCCAGTGATTCACACGCGGATCGACTATTTGCACGAAGGTTTAGCTAGTTTGCGTGCTTGATATCGCGCTCAGTGTGCCTTCGATCAAAGCGGCAGTCGCCACAGGTTTTTCCATTGGATAAAGATGGGTACCATCAATCCAGAGCATGCGGCCATGGGTGAATTTGGCTGTTAGCTCGGTGCCGGTTTGTTTGAGTTCTTCAGACTGCAAACCGCCTATGAAGGCCGCTGGGCATTGCAGCGGACGGCGGCGCAGAGTGGGCTCCACGTGATCTGGCAAGGTGTTGTAGATCTGGGTTTCGATGCGGCGATCAAAGGCTAACTGCCGCTTGCCTTCTTCGTTGTCAAAAGTTCCGTACTCGATGTAGTCTCTCAGGCAAGAATCGTCCCAGCGGGCGAATGCGCGTTTGGATTTGAAGTTGTCGTAGGCTGCTTGGCTTGAAGGCCATACTTGCGTGCGGCGCTGGCTCACTTTGCCAGGCGAGATGTTGCCGACGATACCGCTGGCCTTGGCTGCTTTGAGCGCTTGCGCACGCCAGCCGCCGATCACTGGTGAATCAAGTAACACGATGGCCTGCGCCAGCTCGGGATATTGAGAAGCACACAGCGTGCTCAAGATGCCGCCGAGTGAATGGCCGACGAAAAAGACCTTCTCTCCAGATTTTTCAACCAGAGGCCGCGTGAAATCTGCCAGCTCTTCAACGATATTCGGCCAGTTGTTCGTGACTGGGTAGCGCGAATCGTGGCCGAGCTTTTCGATGACTTTCACCGTGAAGCCACGCTTTTGAGTGATGCCAGCATAGAGCCATATGTGCTGGCAGGAAAACTATTGCCATGGGAGAAAACGATCGTGGGCATAGAGCTTGTTTTTTGTTGAAGAAACTCAGATGAGCTTCTCTTCAGGCGTGCTGATTTTTTGAGCGGCGCGCTTCGCAGTGTTGCAGCTTTGAGCGGGTTATTCGTTTGCCCGCCGTTCCACTGAGGGTCTTCGAGGCTATCAAACACTTCGCGCAGCTTGCCGCCCCAAGTGCGGCGCAGCATTTGAAAATAAGGATTGCTTTCTTCAATGCATAAGATGCGATCACTCTGAAGTTTGTCTGCTTCATAAACAGCTAAATCAAGTGGCAAACCAACTGTTAAGTTGGATTTGAGCGTCGAATCCATCGACACGAGCGCACACTTGGCCGCTTCATCTAGAGGCGTGTCAGCTTGAATCACGCGATCCAGCACGGGCTTGCCATATTTGGATTCGCCCACCTGGAAATAAGGCGTTTCCTTGGTTGCCTCTATGAAATTACCCGCCGAATACACCTGAAACAGGCGCATGCCTTCGCCAGCAATCTGCCCGCCAAAAATCAGCGAGACATTGAATTCCACCCCCGCCGCCTTGAGCGATTCGCCATCGCGCGCATACACATGACGAATCGCCGAGCCGAGCACACGCGCGGCCTCAAACATGCTCTTGGCATTCCAAATCGTGATCGGCTCGCCGTCTTCATTCTTGAGCTGCTCCACTTGCAGCATTTCGCGAACGCTTTGGCTGATGCTCAAATTGCCGGCAGAGAGCAAGACCATGAAGCGATCACCGGGCTTCTCATAGACGATCATTTTGCGGAAGGTGCTGATTTGATCCAAACCGGCATTGGTGCGTGAATCGGAGAGGAAGACGAGACCAGCGTTGAGTTTGATGGCGACGCAGTAAGTCATGATGTGTTGGATAATTTTTTCAGTTGATACAAAGCATCGAGCGCTTCTCTGGGGCTCAAATTGTCTGGGTTTATATCTGCTAGTGCCGATTCTACTGCGCTGAATGCTCCCGATTGTGTAGCGGATTCCTGTGGCGCTGCGAATAAATCGACCTGTGCTTGTGCGGCTTGCTGGCTACTCTCTAGGCGCTCCAAGGCAGCTCTGGCATGGTTAACCACTTGGGCGGGTACGCCAGCGAGTTTGGCCACTTGAATGCCATAGCTCTTACTCGCAGGACCTGCTTCAATGCTGTGCAGGAAGGCAATATCGCGCCCTGTCTCTACTGCGCTCACATGCACATTTACTGCGCCATGATGGTCGGCGGGAAATTGCGTGAGCTCGAAATAATGTGTGGCAAACAGCGTGAAGGCTTGTGATTTGTGCAGATGTGCAGCGATGCCGCTGGCAAGCGATAAGCCATCGAAGGTGCTGGTGCCACGGCCAATTTCATCCATCAGCACCAAGCTCTGCTTTGTTGCGGCATGCAAAATTTGTGCGGCTTCTGTCATCTCCAGCATGAAGGTCGATTGCGCATTGGCCAAATCGTCTGCCGCGCCGATGCGGGTGTAGATCGCATCGAGTGGCCCCAAACGGCAGCTTGAGACTGGAACGTAAGAGCCCATGCAAGCGAGCAGGCGATCACCGCGATCTGGCGCATGTAGGTGGATTTGCCGCCCATGTTCGGGCCGGTGATCACTTGCATGCGCGTCTTGGCATTCAGATCGGTATCGTTGGCGATGAAGGGTTTGTTCACCGTTTCAGCGAGGCGTGCTTCGACCACGGGATGGCGGCCACCTGTGATCTGGATGCAAGGCTCATTGGCGAAGCTCGGGGCGCTCCAATTGAGCGTGAGCGAGCGCTCGGCCATAGCGCAGATGGCATCGAGCGTGGCCAGCGCCGTGGCTGCATCGGTTAAGGCTTTGACATGCGGCTGCAAACTATCAAGCACTTGTTCGTAGAGAAATTTCTCCCGAGCGAGCGAGCGCTCTTGCGCTGAGAGCGCTTTGTCTTCAAAGGTTTTGAGCTCGGGTGTGATGAAGCGCTCGGCGTTTTCAGGGTTTGGCGGCGCTTGTAATCCTCAGG
>JAAUOI010000184.1 GCA_012036375.1 Allobrachymonas sp.
GATTCGTCAGGTGGCGGGTATGCGCGGTTTGATGGCCAAGCCCGATGGCTCGATCATTGAAACGCCGATTACTGCTAACTTCCGCGAAGGCCTCAATGTGTTGGAATACTTTATTTCTACACACGGTGCGCGTAAAGGCTTGGCCGATACCGCATTGAAGACAGCCAACTCTGGCTACCTCACCCGCCGCTTGGTGGACGTGACGCAAGACCTCGTGGTGATCGAAGACGATTGCGGCACGCATGAAGGCCAAGTGATGCGCGCCATCGTTGAAGGCGGCGAGACCATCGAATCCCTGCGCGACCGTATCTTGGGTCGCACCGCAGCCGAAGACATTATTCATCCAGAGAATCGCTCTGTGCTGGTAGCCGCTGGCCACTTGCTCGAAGAAGATGAGATCGAGATGATTGAAGCGGCAGGCGTGGATGAAGTCAAGGTCCGCACGGTGCTCAATTGCGAAACACGCTTTGGCCTTTGCGCCAAGTGCTATGGCCGCGATTTGGGCCGTGGTGGCTTGATCAACATCGGCGAAGCAGTCGGCGTGATTGCAGCGCAGTCCATCGGCGAGCCCGGCACACAGCTGACCATGCGCACCTTCCACATCGGCGGTGCAGCATCGCGTGCAGCGGTGGCATCCAGCGTGGAAGCCAAGAGCGCAGGCTCGATTGGATTCAATAGCACGATGCGCTACGTGAGCAACAGCAAGAAGGAGTTGGTCGTGATTTCTCGTTCAGGCGAGATCATCATTGCCGACGACAATGGCCGCGAGCGCGAGCGCCACAAAGTGCCTTACGGTGCGGTGTTGGCCGTCAAAGCCGATGAGTCGATCAAGGCTGGCAAGATTTTGGCCAACTGGGATCCGCTCACACGCCCTGTGATCACAGAGTTTGCCGGTCAAGCAAAGTTTGAAAACGTGGAAGAGGGCCTCACCGTGGCCAAGCAGGTCGATGAAGTGACCGGCTTGTCAACTTTGGTGGTAATTGACCCGAAGCGTCGTGGCTCTGCGAAAGTGGTGCGCCCTCAGGTCAAACTGATTGATGCCGCTGGAAAAGAAGTCAAGATCCCCGGCACTGATCACTCGGTGACGATTGGCTTCCAAGTCGGTGCGCTGATTCAGGTGCGCGATGGTCAAGACGTGGGCCCTGGCGAGGTACTTGCGCGTATCCCGGTCGAAGGCCAGAAGACGCGTGATATTACCGGCGGTTTGCCTCGCGTGGCCGAGTTGTTTGAAGCCCGCTCACCGAAAGACAAAGGCATCTTGGCTGAGATGACCGGCACGATCTCCTTCGGTAAAGAAACCAAAGGCAAGGTTCGCTTGCAGATCACCGATCCAGACGGAAAAGTCTGGGAAGAGCTGATTCCGAAAGAGAAGAATCTTTTGGTGCACGAAGGTCAAGTGGTCAACAAAGGTGAAAACATTGTGGACGGC
Source organism: Allobrachymonas sp. (assembly GCA_012036375.1). GTDB lineage: Bacteria > Pseudomonadota > Gammaproteobacteria > Burkholderiales > Burkholderiaceae_C > JANMDU01. The sequence goes on from JAAUOI010000184.1 coordinate 1,430, forward strand.
CCGGCTGATCCGCAAGATATTCTGCGCCTCTTGGGCATGGAAGAGCTGGCACGCTACATCGTCGATGAAGTGCAGGATGTGTATCGCTTGCAGGGCGTGAAGATCAACGACAAGCACATCGAAACGATTGTTCGCCAGATGCTGCGCCGCGTGGTGATTGACAATGCTGGCGATTCCAAATACATCGCGGGTGAGCAAGTTGAGCGCTCAGAGCTGCTCGATACCAATGACGCATTGCGTGCTGAGAACAAACTCCCAGCCACGTTTACCAACCTGCTCTTGGGTATCACCAAAGCCTCGTTGTCAACGGACTCCTTCATCTCTGCCGCGTCCTTCCAAGAGACAACCCGCGTGCTCACCGAAGCTGCCATCATGGGCAAGCGCGACGAGCTGCGTGGCCTGAAGGAAAACGTGATCGTGGGCCGCCTCGTGCCAGCTGGTACGGGCATGGCCTATCACAAGGCTCGCAAAGCCCGCGAGGCAATGGACGATGCCGAGCGCCGCGCTATTGCCGATGCGGAGGCCGCAGAGTTGGCTGGTGCGAGCGATGCTGCGGAGACGACTGAGGCGGCGTAAGCTGGCAATTTAGTCTTCTGCTATTGCACAAGCGACTTGAGGTAACTCAAGTCGCTTCTTTTATTGACTATGTTTTTGATAGCATTCTGCGCAGATTTTATGCCGGCTAGAAGCCTGTTTTGCTTAAAATTTCGATATTCTGCGTGCCTTGTGCAAGCCGCTCACGTTGGCACGAGGCGGCTTGGTTGGCGTGCGAGGGATTGAATCGCATCTATCGTGCCAACCGTGACCGATCGGCACGAAAAAATAGCTCACACCAAAGGCGGTTGGCAAGAGGTTGATGCCATAGTATGCTTGCAATACGTCATTGACGAACTGCACATGGATGGCTGTGCGATGCGATCAGAGGAGTTAACAGCATGTCGAGCGGAAATTGGAAAGAGATGTACCACGCAGCTTGCGATGGCAATGCGGAGTTGGTGGAGCTGCACATCAAGTTGGGTGTGGATGTCAATTCGATTCACCCAGAGTATTTTTCTACTGCGTTGGTAGCGAGTATTGTGGAGCGGCAAACGCATGTGGCGCTGTTGTTACTGAAATTGGGTGCCAAACCTGACCAATTGTCGCCCTTGGAAGGGTTCACACCTATTCAGGCCGCTCGCCACTTTGGACTTACAGCAGTGGAAGAGCGCTTGGTAGAGTTGGGTGTGTCACCACTTGCCGCGCAGGAATCTGTCACACCGCAGCAATTTGCGTTTTAGCTGCCCAGCACTTCCAGCAACTCCGTCTCAATCTCAATTTGCTTCTTGTTCTGCTGCAACTCTGCACCGTCGATCAAGAAGTTGTCTTCTACACGTTCGCCAAGTGTCATGACTTTGGCCAGTTGCAAGTTGATGCGGTGTTTGGCGAGCACTCGGGCGATGGAATACAGCAGGCCGCTGCGGTCTGAGCAGCTCACGGTGAGCAGCCAGCGTTGGGCTTTGTCGTCTGGGGCGAGGCTCACGCGCGGGGCGACGGGGAAACTTTTAACGCGGCGCGAGACCCTAGCTTTGGCGGGCGCAGGCAATGACGCCTGAGAAGCTAGCGTACGCGGCAATTCGGCTTCGATCATTTGCATCAGCTCTCGGTGATGCTCGCCTAAGGTGTTACTGACGACTTGAAAGGTGTCGAGCGCGTAGCCATTGTTCGCGGTGTGGATGCGAGCGTCGAGGATGGAGAAGCCTTCGCTATCGAAGAAGCCGCAGATGCGGGCAAATAAATCGCTTTGATCGGGCGTGTACACCAGCACTTGAATGCCTTCGCCAATGGGCGAGAGGCGAGCGCGGACGATAGCCTCATTTTTTAAGCCTTTTTGGTCACTAGCCGGCATAGAATCTGCGTGGAGTGCTATTGATTTTGAAGTGATCGAGGACTGATTCACCACATGCCGCGAGAGCTGCCTTGTGTGCCAAGCAATATCGTTGGCATCATGGCGCATGAAGTAGCTCACATCCAGGGTGCTCCACAAAGCTTTCTCAGCTTCATGCGGCATGGCATACAGCGCAAGTTTTTGTAGCGCTTCGATTTTTCGCTCTTGCACTTGGGCGCCGGCATCGGGCGCACGGCCGCCAAGCGTGCGCAGCGTGAGCTTGTACAAATCTTCCAGCAGCTTACCTTTCCATGCATTCCACACCTTGGGCGAAGTACCGCGAATATCGGCCACGGTGAGCAGATACAAAGCGGTCAAATAACGTTCGTTGCCCACCTTCTTGGCGAAGGCTTCGATCACATCTGGGTCGCTCAAATCTTGCTTTTGCGCGGTGGAGCTCATCACTAAATGGTGTTGTACGAGAAAGGCAATCAGCTTTGCATCCTCTTTGGCGATGCCGTGTTGGCGGCAAAACGTGCGCACCTCGACTGCGCCTAGATCCGAATGATCGCCGCCCCGGCCTTTGGCGATGTCGTGAAACAAAGCAGCGGTGTACAAAATCCAAGGCTTATCCCAGCCCGCAGCGAGTTGGCTGCAAAACGGATACTCATGCGCATGCTCGGCCATGAAGAAGCGCCGCGCGTTGCGCAGCACCATCAGGATGTGTTGATCTACCGTGTACACATGAAACAAATCATGCTGCATTTGCCCAACGATCTTGCGAAAAACCCACAGATAGCGCCCGAGCACCGAAGTTTGATTCATCAGCCGGGAGGCATGCGTAATACCTTGGGGCGATTGCAAGATTTTAAGAAACATCGAGCGATTGGCCGGGTCAGAGCGAAACTTGGCGTTCATGATGCCGCGCGCGTTGTAAAGCGCCCTGAGCGTGCGAGCCGACAAACCTTTCACGCCCACTGTGGTTTGGTAGACATGAAAAGTCTCCAAAATCGCATGGGGCTCGCGCTGATACACATCGTCGCTTGTGACTTCGATCATGCCGGCTTTGTCGGCAAAGCGCTCGTTGATCCAATGCAAGGTTTGGTTCTGCGTGAAGAGGCGCTCTTCAATATTCAGCAGCAAAATTTGCGCAAGCTGCGTCACAGCTTTAGCCGCCCAGTAGTAGCGCTTCATCAGCGCCTCGCTTGCTTTACGCTGCGAGCGGCTTTCGCCCAGCGCAGAAAATCCAAAGCTCTCAGCCACTAGATGCTGCATGTCAAACACCAAGCGATCTTCGCGCCGTCCCGCCACAATATGCAGCCGTGCGCGTACAAGCGAGAGCAGGGCTTCGTTGCGTTTCAACTCACGCACCTCACGCGCCGTCGCCAAGCCTTTGCGACCTAGCTCATCCCAGCTTTTGCCAAGGCCCGCAGCTTTGGATAGCCACAGAATCAATTGCAAATCACGCAAACCGCCGGGGGATTCTTTGCAGTTGGGCTCAAGCGAATACGGCGTGTCTTCAAACTTGATGTGCCTCTGGCGCATTTCCAAGGTTTTGGCGGTGAAGAAGGCTTGGCCGTCGAGTGCCTTGCGATACGCTTTATCAAAGCTTTTGTAGACAGCGCCATTACCCGAGAGCAAACGCGCTTCGAGTAAAGAGGTTTGTACCGTCACATCTTTAGCCGCTTCTACTAAGCACTCATCGATGCTGCGCACACTGGAGCCAATTTCCAAACCCGCATCCCAGCAAGCGGTGATGAAACTGCTGGCACTGGTTTTGAAATGCTCATCTTCAGCCAGCGCAGTGTCTACAGTACCCTTGCTGATTTGAGGCTGCAAGATGAGCACATCAATATCCGAATGCGGAAATAACTCTCCGCGTCCATAGCCGCCTACCGCCAGCAGTGCACACTCTGCGGGAAACTGAGCCTCTGTCCACAAAGCGCAGAGTACTTCATCCGCCACAGCAGTTAACTCGCGCAATTGCAGCTTGACACTGCGCGTCGAAGCTTTAGAGGCTGCAATTTTCTCTAAAACGGCTGATTTTTTCAAGCGAAATACGCTGCTGGCCGGCATATTCATTGCGTTGAATGCTCACTTATTGATAGCGAATGATGCGATGTAACAAGATCTGACCGCAAGTGCGCTGTGCCTGAGCTGTTCAAGCCTGCGCCGACACCCAAGTGGGCGGCGGCGGTGAGCCACTCGATACCGTCATCAGCTCATAGCCTAATGGCGTGACGAGCACGGTATGCTCCCACTGCGCCGACAAAGAATGGTCTTTGGTCACAATTGTCCAGCCATCGCCCAGCTCGCGAATATCTTTGCGCCCCATATTGATCATTGGCTCAATTGTGAAAGTCATGCCAGGGGCGAGTTCCTCGCCTGTGCCGGCTTTGCCGTAATGCAAGATTTGTGGCTCCTCGTGAAATTTCTGCCCGATACCGTGGCCACAAAATTCGCGCACCACGCTGTAGCCTTGAGCCTCTGCAAATTTTTGAATCGCAGCACCAATGTCACCCAGACGTGCCCCTGGCTTGACCTTGGCGATGCCATGCCACATCGCTTCATAGGTCAGCGCACACAAGCGCTTGGCAAATGGCGAGCAATCACCCACTAAAAACATACGGCTTGTGTCACCATGCCAGCCGTCTTTGATCACGGTCACATCAATGTTGACGATATCGCCTTTTTTCAGCAACTTATCGCCCGGAATGCCGTGGCACACCACATGGTTGATCGAAGTACAAATCGCGCCCGGAAAGGGCGGATAGCCCGGTGGTGCATAGCCCACCGTAGCCGATTGGCATTGCTGCACATTGATAATGAAATCCAGCGCCAGCTGATCCAGCGCACCCGTGGTAATACCCGGTCTGACGTGAGGGGTGAGGAAATCCAGAACCTCAGAGGCTAGGCGGCCTGCCAATCGCATACCGTCTGCACCGGCACTGTCTTTGATCGTAAAACTCATGGCCTCAATTATCCCCGGCTTTTGTTCAAAGCCTATCGAAGGAGGCTAGCTCATCATCAGGATGTCTGAAATCACAGCATTTTTGTAAGAATTTACCCTCAAAAACATGAAATGACTGTCAAATTTACCGG
>JAAUOI010000185.1 GCA_012036375.1 Allobrachymonas sp.
GCCAATGCAGGCACCTTGACGGGCGGCGGCACAGTCAATGTGGGCGCGAACAGTTTGACCAATGATGCATCAGGCACGATTGCACCTGGCGGTGGCGGTTCTATTGCTACATTAACGATAGCAGGCAACGCAGATTTGACGAAGGGTGCGCTGCTATTTGACCTTGGAAATTCAGGAGCTTCCGACCGTCTGGTGATCACAGGCAGCGCAGCTTTGGGTGCATCACTGAAGCTTAGTGAAGTTACCTTGGGTGCAGCCAATGTTGACGATAGCTATACCTTGATCACTTATGCTTCTCGAACCAACACGGCTGGGCTCGATACAACGGCCATCGGCGATGTGAATATCTCGGGAGCGAACAAGAGCACATCCTTTGCAGCCAACGTGAGCTCAGTGACCAATCGCTGGAATATTAATGCCGACGGATTGTGGACGTTAGCGAGCAACTGGAGTCGCGGGCATACGCCAACTGCATCAGAAGATGTGGTGATTGCGCCTACTGGCAGCAAAACAATCTCGCTTACGGCGGCTGACGGCCTCGCTCGATCAATCACACTGACGGATAGTGACGACACGCTGGTGATTCAAGGCAATGCTACTGCGGCAGCAAATTTGTCTGTGGATAACGAATTTTTGAGCAACGGTAAGGTGCAGATCTCAGGTGTCGCCACCAAAGCAGGCAACCTGACCACTGGCATCGATAATGGTGATGACACCACTATTGCCCATCTGCAAATGCAGGGCTTCTCTTTCCTAATTGCTAATGGTGATGTTTATACCCAAGGTGCAACGATTTCAGCAGCTTCTGGCCTCAGCCCACAAATTCAAGGCTCAGCTTGGTATGCACAAAACGGCGAGCACTTGTTCCAAGGTACAGGCAGCATCGATTTTTCTGGCACGACGCTCTACAACGAAAGCCTGTCTACAGTATCCATCGCCTCTGGAACAACGGTATTTGGGGCATCGGTGGTTAACCAAGGCACTGTGAACGTGGCGTCTGGTTCAACATGGTCATTGGAACCAGGCAATAGCTTTTTCAATGAGCATGTTTTAACGGGTACGGGCACAGTTCGTGTCAATAGCAGCAGCGCTATGTTTCAAAACAAAGCCACTGGCATCATCCGGCCAGGTGGCACAGGAATTGGTGAGATCACCTTGGCTGCTGCTAGCGGCGCTGGCATTTATTTGGATGCCGGGAGTGCAGACATTCAACTGAGCAGCGCGTCCAGTTACGACAAAATCAAAGTCAATGGTGCCTTGACCACAGCCAATACCTTCAATCTGAATCTGAGCGAGACCACGCCGTTTGTGGCAGGTGGCGATGCCTTCCAAGCAATCAGCTTTAACAGCACACGATCTGGTGGTTTACCCACAGTGAACTCATTGATCGCTGGTAAAACCTTCGCCGCCAGCGAAGCCAGCGCGTTTGGTAGCGCCATCACACTTACGGCCTCGGGCGGCTTTGTGAGCAATATTTTCTGGGATGGCGGCGGAGACGGTTTGAATTGGAGCGATAAGTTCAATTGGTCAACCGATTTGTTGCCCGTTGCAGGACAAAATGTGACGATCAATTCCAGCAGCAATTTGGTGACTTTGTCATCGGGCATTTATGGTGGCTTGACCGGCCTGAATTTGGATATGACGGATCAGCTGTTCGTTACAGGTGGTTCGTTGGCATTGCCAAACTCGAATGTGTTTCTGAACGGCGTGGTCGACCTGTCGGGAGGCACGCTGGTCGGCAGCAGCTCAGGCGGCTTATTGGGCAGTTCATTCAATTGGAGCGGAGGAACACTCTCTGGCGGCGGCAGCTATACAGCCAGTACGGTCAGTTTGAGTGGCGGTGGTGTGCGTGTGCTTGATGGCATGACCTTAAATTCAGGCCCGAGTACTTTGACTGGAGGCGAACTTTCGCTACGTTCAGGAACTTTGAATACCGGGTCGTTCGGCTTGCTGATTAATTCAACCGCAAGTTTGTCATTTGATGGCGGCACCTTGCTGACCACAGGGTTGACCAACACAGGGCGTGTCAACGTCAATACAGGCTCGGTTTCGCTTAACAACACAGCGCTTCAGACGGGAGCTTTCAGTATCGCGGCCGGTGCGAATATGGCCTTCGGTAACAATACGACGCTTTCTCCAGCGTCCAGCGTGACAGGTGGCTCTTGGACGGTTGGGAATGGAAAGACTGTCATTTCTCTGGGTTCTTTGAACCGTGGTGCGGGTAGCATCACCCTAGTGGATGTCAATGGCAATTTGAATATGACGGGGGGCTTGGAAACCGATGAGTTAATTTTGCATGCTGGTGCCAGCTTGACTGGCACTGGAGGTGCGCTCAAGGTCAATACGGCTTTGGATACGTTTATTACCGCCAACCCAATCACCGGCTTCGGTAGTGCCACGTTGACTCAGGTCTCTGGTGATCTTGTGCTGAACCAAGATTTATCCGTCACGGGAGCGGCAGTGCTCAATGCGCTTACAGGTGCGATTGAAAACACGAGCGCTGGCGCGATACTGACTGCCGCGAGCGTCAAGGCCAACGCATCTGATATGGTCGATCTGAATGTAGTGAGTAATACTATCGGTGCCACCAGCGACAATGACAGCATTTTCCTCAACGTGACGGGTTCGACGCAGATCAGCAGCCTGTCCACTGCTGCTGGCCAAACTGTGCAGATCACTTCCACGGGTAATGTGGGGCAAACAGGCGCGATTCAGACAGCGGGCGCTGTGATCCTCGATTTGGGGATGAATGGCGTGGCTTGGCTGGATACGGGCAATCAATTTGGCGAGGGCGTGCATGTTGTTTCTGCCAATATGGTGCAGCTAATCTCCAACGCCGCCAGCGCCGTGAGACTGAGTGGCAGCATGAGCAATCTTCAGCTCGGCGGTGGCGCTGTGCAATTAGGCAGTTCGTTGAGCACGCTCAATGTCAGCGGCCCACTCACTGTGGTGGCCAGTGGCAACATCAGCCAAGGCGCGGCACTGAATGTGACGGGGCTAGCCAGCTTGACTGCCAGCTCGGGCAGCATTGTGCTGCCGACATTGAGCACCTATGGTGGCGGCATTGCGTTTAATGCGTCTAGCGATGTGCAATTCAATGCCAACTCAGCCGTAGCAATTCGCGGCTCGACCAATGGTAATTTGAGCTTGCAAGCGGCTGGCAATGTGACGCAAAGCGGTGTGCTCACGGTGGCGAACACTGCAACCGTTTCAGCGGCTGGCGCAGACGTGATTTTGACCAACAGTGGCAATAATTTTGGTGGCCTGCTGGCGACGGCCAACAACTTGACCTTGGTGGACATTGGCAATTTGAATTTAGGTGGCGCAATCTCTGGTGCGGCGAATGTAACGATTGGCGGCAATTTGGGCAACGGCACCCTGGGTAGCTTCAACGCCGGCAGCTTGCAGATTAATACCAATGTCAGCAGTGTGGTAAGTTTGAACGCGAATGTGGCTGGTCAAACCAATTTCACTGGCCCGGGTACCTATAGCGACATCACTTACACCAACGCCAGCGCAGGCAGCTACAGCAATCTGATTGCCTCGGGCACAGTAGCTATTAACCAAACGGGCACCTTGAACTTGCCTTCTATTGTGCAGGCGGCCAGTGTCCAACTTTCTGCTTCAGGTGCTATCACGCAAGCGGGTTTCATTGATTCACCGAACGTGAGTTTTGCAGCGGCTGGCCACAATGTGACGCTGGATGCTGCAAATAATAATTTCATCAATGTCAGCGGCGCAGGAGCAGACATCACGCTCAGAAGCACGCAGAACATTGACCCGAATTTGAACGCCAGCGGCACAGTCAGTTTCATTGGGACAGGCATCAACCAAAGCGCAGGGAATGCTATTAACTCTGTAGCATTTAGCGCAAATGTGACGGGCGGTTTGGGCTTGTTTGGTAACAACAATCTGGGCTCCATCACGGCTACAGCAGGTGCGGATATGGATATTCGCAACGGCGCTGCGCCTTTGGAGTTGGGCAATTTGATGGCAAGTAAAGTGGGTGGGGCAAGCATCAGCCTCAACGCCGCAGGCGCTGTGTCGCAAGTGGCCGGATCAGCCCTTCAAGCTGATCAAGTGAGTCTGACGGGCAGCTCGCTAGGCGCAAGCACTTCGCCGATTGATGTGCAAACACCTCGCGTGCGCTTCAATGCCACAGCGGGTGATGCGTATGTGCGCAACAACCAAACCAGTGAGTTGGTGGGTATGCAGGCTGCCGGCACTGCGAGCTATTTTGCGGCAGCGGATGTGCAGGTGGTGGGCGATGTGAGTGCGGCCAATGTGCAAATCAATTCGAACAATGCCTTGGATATTGGCAGCCCAAGCAATGCGGTGCAAATCTTTGCAAGCAGCTCGATTGACTTGCAGGGCGCTGACATCACGATTGAAGGCGGCACCAGCGCGGGCGCATCGGCCAAGGTGTTTTCTCAGGGAACGATTCGCGTGAACACGGCGGGTAATTTTGTGATTCAAGGGGGAACGCAGAGCAACGCGTTTGCCGAGTTGTTTGGGCTTGGAGCAGTCACTGTGACATCGGCCAACACCTTGGTGCAAGGCGGCTCGGGCAACAATGCCTATGCCAAGCTCGACCCTGCATTGGGCTCACTGCTCACGATCAACAGCGGGGCGGTGGATGTGCAGGGCGGCTCGGGTGCAGGCGCTTATGGCGCGATTGTGTCGGACGGCGATATTGTCATCAATGCCGCGAGCCTGAACCTAGCGGCAGGCACCGGGCTGGATGCGGATGCGGTGGTGATTTCGCAGTTTGGCCTGATTACCGCGCCAAGCTCCTGCAATGGATGTGTGGAATTGAGCACGACGCCCCTTGGCGATGGCATCACGGGTCTCGGTTTGTACAGCGGTGGCCGCATACTGGCGCAGAGCAACAACACCAACTTGCTGAGCACGCAGTTGCTACAAATTGGCTTGGTTGTCGATGATCTCAGCAATCAATCAGATGACGATGAAGAGCGTGGGCAACCCGACATTGTGGTGGAAGGGCAGGTTTGCCCATGATGTTTGGCGCATTTGCCGCTCATTTGCCGCTACGATGGCAGGATGAATGAACCTTCACTGAATTTTCTCGACTGTGACCATGCTGGCTCTCAGCCCGGCACGCATCGTATGGCCTATTGGAGCCATGGTAATCCGCATCACGAGCATGTGATCGTCTGCGTGCATGGCCTTTCGCGGCAAGGGCGGGATTTTGATGAGCTGGCCAAGCGACTGATTGGCGCGGACGGCATGCGCTGCCGCGTGGTGGCTGTGGATGTGGCTGGACGAGGAATGAGCGAATGGCTCTGTGACCCGGCGCTGTACCAAGTGCCTCAGTATGCAGCAGACTTAGTGACGCTTTTGTTTGCACTGCAAGGGCAGGGCGCTCGCATGGTCGATTGGGTTGGCACGAGCATGGGCGGCTTAATCGGCATTGCTGTATCGGCACAAACAGCGCTGACTCCCGCGCTCAAGATGCTTGCGCCGCGTAAATTGGTTCTTAATGATGTGGGCCCTGTCGTGCAATGGTCTGCATTGCAACGTATCAAAGATTACATTGGTGCGGATTTGCGATTTGCTACTGAACAAGAAGCCATCGATGCGATGTGGAAAATTTCCACGTCTTTTGGCCCTCACACGCCCGAGCAGTGGCGTGCGCTGTGCTTGCCGATGATTCGGCCAGATGGTAAGCAATTCAAACTGCATTACGACCCGGCAATTGCCGTGCCGATTCGCGCGGCCACGCGTGACACGGCTGCGCAGGGCGAGGCGCTGTTGTGGCAACTGTATGACGCGATTAAGTCACAAACGCTGCTCGTGCGCGGCAAAGAGTCTGATTTGATCAGCCAAGAGACGGCGCACCATATGCAAACTCGTGGCCCGAGAGCCAAGCTGGTGGAGTTCGCTGGCGTGGGGCATGCGCCGACTTTGGTGCAGGATGATCAAGTGGATGCCGTGGAGGCATTTCTTTTTGCTTGACCCGTGACTGATATGCCATGAAAACGGCAGATTCCACACTCGCGCCTGCATCTGATCAAGCCACTTGTGCACTTGCCCCAGCTTTGCTGGTGGCCGCGCAGGGCTTCTCGGCAGACGATTTGGCTCGCGATGAAGGCGCTGGTCGCGCCTTGGCGAGGGCACGAGGCTTTGCCGAACCTTTGATTGCACACGAAACGCTGGATACTGGCGAAAACATCCTCGCGCATGCCGATGCCGTCGCCGATATTTTGCGCAGCATCGGCGGCTCAGAGGCGATGCAGGCAGCCAGCTACCTCGTCTATGCCGGCGAGCATTTGAACAAACCGCAGGAGGTGATTGAGCGCGCCTTTGGTGCGAGCTTTGCCACGCTGGCGCTAGAGACAACGCGACTGGTGCAGATTC
>JAAUOI010000003.1 GCA_012036375.1 Allobrachymonas sp.
ATGCCGTGAACAAGGGCTACATGGACGACATCGAAGTCAAGAAGGTGCTCTCCTTTGAGTCGGGCTTGCATGCTTACCTCAAAGACAAGCACGCGGCTCTGATGGCCAAGCTCGAAGCTGACAAGGCTTTCGACAAGGAAGGCAAGTCAGAAGCTGAATTGAACGACGCGATTGCAGCGTTCAAGAAATCCTTCGTTTAATCCTCACCGAAACTAGGAGCCATCATGCAGTCGGTAAGGAAATTCGAGGCAAGATCACCTCGATGCAGAACACCAAGAAAATCACGAAAGCGATGGAAATGGTGTCGGTATCGAAGATGAGAAAAGCGCAAGAACGCATGCGTGCGGCGCGGCCCTACAGCGACAAGATCCGTAATATTGCGGCTAATTTGTCCCAGGCTAACCCTGAGTACACCCCTGCGCTCATGAAAGCCAACGAGAGCGCGAAGACTGTGGGTTTTATCGTCGTCACAACCGATAAAGGTCTGTGTGGCGGTCTGAACACTAACTCCCTTCGTGCCGTCACCACCAAATTCCGCGAGTTGCAAGGCTCAGGCATGGGCGTGCAAGCTGTGGCTATCGGCAACAAAGGCTTGGGTTTTTTGAACCGCATTGGTGCCAAAGTGGTGGCGCAAGCCACGCAACTAGGCGACACACCTCATTTAGACAAACTCATCGGCGCTGTTAAAGTGCAGATGGATGCGTTTGAAAAGGGCGAGCTCAAAGCGGTCTACCTTAGCTACACCAAGTTCATCAACACCATGCGCCAAGAGCCCGTGGTTGAGCAGTTGTTGCCTTTGTCATCCGACAAGCTGCAAGCCGACAAGGGTGCGCACGCTTGGGATTACATCTATGAGCCCGATGCGCAAACGGTAATTGATGATCTGCTCACGCGCTATGTCGAGTCGCAGATTTATCAGGCTGTGGCGGAAAATATGGCTTCTGAGCAATCCGCGCGTATGGTGGCTATGAAGGCCGCAACAGATAACGCCGGCAATCTCATCAGTGAGCTCAAGCTCGTGTACAACAAGACGCGCCAAGCCGCGATCACGAAAGAACTTTCGGAGATCGTGTCTGGAGCCGCTGCGGTCTAAACGCAGCTCGTCGGACTCGATTTAAACTTTATAAGGAGCAACAAAATGGCTCAAGGAACTATTGTTCAATGTATCGGCGCTGTGGTTGACGTCGAATTTCCCCGCAACCAAATGCCCAAGGTGTACGACGCCTTGAAGATGGAAGGCTCTGCGCTGACCTTGGAAGTGCAGCAGCTTCTTGGTGATGGCATCGTGCGCACCATTGCGCTCGGTTCATCAGACGGTTTGCGCCGCGGCATGCAAGTGACCAACAGTGGAAAAGCGATCACCGTGCCGGTGGGCAAAGCGACGCTTGGCCGCATCATGGATGTGCTCGGTAACCCGATTGACGAGCGCGGTCCTGTGAGCGCGGAACAGTCTGCCTCGATTCACCGTGCGGCTCCAAGCTACGATGAACTCTCCCCTTCGCAGGATCTGCTGGAAACTGGCATCAAGGTGATTGATCTGATTTGCCCGTTTGCCAAAGGTGGCAAGGTGGGATTGTTCGGCGGCGCTGGCGTGGGCAAGACCGTGAACATGATGGAGCTCATCAATAACATCGCCAAGGCGCACAGTGGTTTGTCCGTGTTTGCTGGCGTGGGCGAGCGTACCCGTGAGGGCAATGACTTCTATCACGAGATGGCCGATTCCAAAGTGGTAGATCTGGAAAACCTGCCTAACTCCAAAGTGGCCATGGTCTACGGTCAGATGAATGAGCCACCAGGCAACCGTTTGCGCGTTGCTTTGACCGGTTTGACGATTGCTGAATCCTTCCGTGACGAAGGTAAAGACGTTCTCTTCTTCGTGGACAACATCTATCGCTACACCTTGGCCGGCACGGAAGTGTCTGCGCTCTTGGGTCGTATGCCTTCCGCCGTGGGCTACCAACCTACGCTGGCTGAAGAGATGGGCCGCCTGCAAGAGCGTATTACGTCCACCAAAGTCGGCTCGATCACCTCCATTCAGGCCGTTTACGTGCCAGCGGACGATTTGACCGACCCATCTCCAGCGACGACGTTTGCTCACTTGGACGCAACCGTTGTGCTGTCACGCGACATCGCTGCTTTGGGTATCTACCCCGCTGTGGATCCACTGGACTCCACCAGCCGCCAAATTGACCCGAACGTCGTCGGCGAAGACCACTACAGCACCACGCGTGCTGTGCAAGGCACGCTGCAGCGCTACAAAGAGCTGCGCGACATCATTGCGATTTTGGGTATGGATGAGTTGAGCCCAGAGGACAAAATGGCTGTGGCACGCGCTCGCAAGATTCAGCGTTTTCTCTCGCAGCCATTCCATGTGGCGGAGGTGTTTACCGGCTCGCCTGGCAAATACGTGCCTTTGTCTGAAACCATCCGTGGATTCAAGATGATTGTGGCCGGTGAATGTGATCACATGCCTGAGCAAGCCTTCTACATGGTCGGCACGATTGACGAAGCCATAGAAAAAGCCAAGAAACTGGCAGCGGCTTGATTTGGCTTTGAGAGGAACTCACCATGAGCACCATCCACGTTGATGTGGTCAGCGCCGAGCAATCCATCTTCTCGGGTGAAGCCAAGTTTGTGGCTTTACCGGGTGAAGCGGGCGAGCTGGGCATCAAACCGCGCCATACGCCCTTGATCACTCGCATCAAGGCAGGTTCGGTGCGCATCGAGAAAGCTGACGGCGGCGAAGAATTTGTCTTCGTAGCAGGCGGCATTCTGGAAGTGCAGCCCAATTGCGTCACGGTTCTGTCTGACACCGCGATTCGCGGTGGCGATTTGGACGAGCAAAAGGCCAATGAAGCGAAAGCTGCTGCGGCTGAAGCCCTGAAAAATGCCAAGAACGACATTGACCTAGCCAAGGCGCAAAGCGAATTGGCGGTTTTGGCCGCGCAAGTCGCTGCTTTGCGCAAATATCGCCAGAAGAAGTAATTTCTCTAGCATCAAAATAAAAGGCTCTGAGACAACATGTCGCAGAGCCTCTTTTTATGGGCGAGGAAATGCATTGGTTGTTGGGTTTACTGGCTCGAAAACCTCTCCCCCCAGACTGTCAGTTTCAGTGATGCTGCACGCTAGAATTACCCTATGCACAGCACCTTCGGCACAGTCCCCACCATCTCTGAAAAAGATGCGGCAGGTCTTTTGGTGACGGAATCGGCGCTGGGTGATTTGGAGTTCAAGGATGCGCTGCGCATCGTGGCCTATATGCGTCCTAAGCGCATCAAGGAAGGCGCTGTCTTCATCCGCGAGGGTGAAAAGACGCACAATGATTTCATGATGCTCATGCTCTACGGCGAGGCGCGAGTTGAGACGCAAATGCAAGGCGCTGCCGAGCCGGTGACGATGGCGGTGCTCTCAGCCGGGCATTTGGTGGGAGAAATCGGCGCGATTAACGGTGATCCGCGTTCTGCAACTTGCGTGGCTATCACTGAGCTGGCCGTTGGCGTGATCACGCGGCAGGCGCTTTCAAAATGATGCGTACCGAACCTGAGTTGGCCGCTCGCATGCTGCTGGCGATTTCGAGCCGCGTGGCCAAGCGTTTGAGCGAGACCACGCAAAAGCTCAAGCGCTTTATGCAGCTTAATCAAGTGCTACATCAAGAGGTCTACACCTTGATGGATGCGCCCTCACACAAAAAATCCAACAAGCCGAGCAAACCTTCGGGCTTTGAAGCCACTGAGCCGATGTCGCTCGAAGCCTTGCACGAGATCAAAGCCAAGCTCGCCGGTACGCGCAAAGTATGACTTCGCGTATCCCGCCAATTCAATGCCTGTTGACGTTTGAAGCGCTGGCACGGTTGCGCAGTGTGACGCAGGCAGCGGAAGAGCAGTGCGTTACGCCGAGCGCAGTGAGTCATCGGGTGCGGCAGTTGGAGGAGCTATTGGGTGTGAAACTGTTCGGCAGAGCAGACTTTTCACTCACCACCGAGGGCAGCGAATACTTGGCGCATGTGCGCGAAGGCCTGTTGTCGCTCCAAAAATTTCCAAGCAATGAAGCCGCCCAAGGTAAGCGCAAACTTCGCGTAGCAGTCACGCCTACGTTTGCGCGCTCCATATTGATGCCTCGCCTCAAAACGTTCACTGATGCCTACCCTGAGATTGATTTGACGCTGCAAGTGAGTATTCCGCTGCTCGACGTGGTGGCTGAAGACGCGGATTTAACGATCCGCTTTGGAACGGGGCGCTATGCGGACGTGGAGCATGTGTGTTTGTTCAAAGACAAGGTCACGCCACTGGCATCGCCAGCCTATATTCGCGCTCACGGCCCTTTTGAAACACCGCAAGATTTGAGCAAGGCACATTTTCTGCGCAGCCCTTTGGAGCCTTGGCGAACATGGTTTGCAGCGCAGCAGCTTGATTGGCCTGAGCCGCTGGACGGCTCAAGCTTCAACGACATTGGCCTGATGTGCGATGCTGCGGCAGCGAGCATGGGCGTGGCCTTGGTGCGCTTAAAGCTCGGTGCGCCGTGGCTCGTCAATGGGCAACTGGAGCGCTTGTTTGCGCATGATATTCCAAGCCCACATGCGCACTACCTTTGCTGGCGCACGGGTAGTTTGGATCGATGGGAGGTGTCTGCGTTTGCGGATTGGCTCAAAAAGGTTTGCAGCACTGTTTTTTGAAGTCAAATTGGGCTCTAGCCGGCATAAAATGTGCGCAGAGTGCTATTGTTTTTATAGTGTGAGGCCATAGTCTGGAAATCATTTGGGCGATGCGTTTGTGGCCGCAGCCTTTTAACCCAGATGACTAAGCATTGCGCCGCAGCTCTTGCATACGCTCTTCAAAATAGCTGCCTACGGTGTAGCGCTCTGACAAGCGGATTTCGCGGCGCGGATGCAAGAAAAGCGGCAATGACACACGACTCTTCAATGCACCTTCGCCCTGTGGGTTGAGCACGCGATGCTGCGTGCTCGGGTAGTAGCCGCCGCTGGCTTCTTCGAGCATGTCGCCGATGTTGACGATCAATAGACCAAAGTCACAAGGTACATCAATCCATTCATTGCTTTGCACGTCGCTGCCTCGGCCTTTGACTTGCAGACCGGGTTCATTGGCAGCCGGCAAGATCGTGAGCAAATTGATGTCGGTATGCGCAGCGGCGCGAATCGAGCCGGGTTGCTGCTCACCGGTCAGTGGTGGGTAATGCAAGACGCGAAGGAGTGTTTCTTCGCAGTCGTCAATCATGCTGGCCAGCGGCACGCTGTAGCGCGAGCGGATGTCTGGGGGGGAATGGTCTTCAACCCATTTGAGCAGCGTAGCCGCCAGCGTTTTGCCTTGCGCATAGTAGCGCAGTGCGGCATCACTGAGTTCACTCGGGTAACGCCCCCAAGGGAAGATGTGAAAAAATTCCTTGTAGTCTCTGATCTCGCAGCCTTTTGCGGTTTCGCTCACTTGCGTAGAGAAATGTCCATCGAGTTTGACGGGATCCCAAGCGTAGCCTTTGACGGCATTGGATTGGAAAAATCCGAGCCACTCTTGGTAAATGCCGTGTACTAACTCTGCTTGTAAGGGATGATTTTTGAGCACACCGAAGCCGGTGTGGTGCAGACTTTCACAAAACTGCGCGGGCGCATCAGGTGCGGTGAAATCAACAACGGGGAGCATGGGTGTGTTCATGAGTGCAACCAAGGACGAGACAGTGTAGCGCGGAACAGCTCCAGCACGCGCGGCACATCCACTTGCATGCATGCGCGAGACAGTGGCACTTCTGCGCCAAATCCTAGTTGCGGAAAGTCAATGCCCAAGCGGTCATGCCAAACGGTTTGACCTTGCGTGATGCCATCGGTGACGCAGCGCAAGCGACCCGTTGCCCATTGAAACAACTCGGGATGCAAGAGCGCGATAAACGCCATCACATCGTGACCAAAGCAGCCAGGAGTGTCCTTCAAAGCGGGATAGCGGGTAGCGTAAAAGTTCGCGTAAAAGCGCACAGCATGCATCAGCGTGTCAGTTAGCGGATGCTGATGCTGCTGGGCGATTGCCTCCATCATCGACACAGGCACGACGACTTGGTACGTCACATCCAGTCCGACCATCGCCAAATCAAAACCAGCGGTGAACACGGTATCTGCTGCATGCGGGTCGTTCCAAATATTCGCCTCAGCCACCGGCGAGACATTGCCTGCCTCTTTGACTGCGCCTCCCATAAGCACGACTTGTTTGACGAGCTGAGGCAGCTGTGGTTCGAGCGCGAAAGCGGCTGCGATATTGGTGAGCGGCCCGACAGGCACGAGTGTGATCTCGCCGGGGCGTTGGTGCGCCATATCGACGATGAACTGCGCAGCACTGCGACCATCCAGCACACGCCCATCGCTAGGCTTGCGGCTGTTTAAATTACCTAAACCATCTGCGCCGTGAATGAAATCGGGGGGCGCTTCGGTGTGCTTGACCAGTGGTTTGCCTGCGCCTTGCGCCACTGGAATTTGCCGGCCTGCAAGTTGCGATAGATACAAGGCATTGCTGCTGGCCTGCGCGATGGTGACGTTGCCAAATGTGGTGGTCATACCCAGCAATTCGATGCGCGGATGCGCAAGCGCAAAGCACAGCGCCATCGCGTCGTCCACTCCAGGGTCTGTATCAAAAATTACAGGAATAACAGTCGGGCTCATACAAAACAATTGTCAAAAATCAAGTCGGATGGGTTCAATCAAGCCGAATACGTGGCCAAAAAGTCCAGTACCTGCTGGCGAGTGGGAATGCTGCTTTGTGCGCCTAGGCGCATGCAGGCCAGTGCAGACGCAGCGCTGGCGGTGCGCAGTGCAGCAGGCAGATTCAGGGCTAGGGTGGCGTCTTGGGCGAGCGCGGCCACGAGGGAGCCGCAGAAGGTATCGCCCGCGGCCGTGGTGTCGAGTACTTGGATCTTGAAGGCAGTTTGCTCGATGAACTGGCCTTGATGCAAGGCCAGGCAGCCTTGTGAGCCTAGGGTCACAATGACCGTGGCTATGCCCAAGCCGGCCATGTGCTGCAATTGCTGGCGCAGATCGTGTGTATCTCCGCTTGCGACTGCACTGCGGCACAAAGTAGCTAATTCGCCTTCGTTCACGATCAGGATGTCGATTAAAGCGAGCAATTCGTTGGGTAAATCTCGCGCAGGCGCGGCGTTGAGCACGACCTTTGCGCCTTGCTCACGCGCGGCTAGCGCAAAGGCTTGCACAGTGGGCAGGGGCGTTTCAAGCTGCATGAGCAAATAGGAAAAGGGCACATCAGCAGGCACAGTATTCCAATGCTCAGGCCGCAAATCCTCATTCGCGCCGGGTGCCACGGTGATGGCGTTTTCACCGTCGTCACTCACGCAAATAAAGGCCGTGCCTGTGGTTTTGCTGCTAAGGACTTCATGAAGCACCACACCGGCTTGCTGCAAAGAGCTGCGCAGAGGTTTGGCGAAATCGTCCGGCCCGAGCGCCAGCAGCATGCGTGTGGCTGCGTTGCCAGCGCGTGCGCAGGCCACTGCCTGATTCGCGCCTTTGCCACCTGGGTAGGTTTGAAAATCTCGCCCGAGCACCGTTTGACTGGGTGCAGGAATTTGCGCAGCACGCACCACAAAATCTAAATTGGCAGAACCTGCCACGAGGATGGCAGTGGTAGGCGGGGCCATATCAGGCATCATTTTTGAAGCATTTTGAGCCTCTAGCCGGCATGAAATGTGCGCTGAGTGCTTTCAAATTGATAGTAAATAACATACTGAACCAGCCCTTTATCTAAACATTGCACCCTATTGTGGCATCACTTCACTGGGCTGACCATGCTCCAGACCCCTACAATGAAAGTATGCAAATAACCCAACTCGAAACGATTCGCTTGGCTGAATTTCCCAACATCATCTGGGTGCGCTTGCACACCGATGAAGGCATCACGGGCTTGGGCGAGACCTTCATGGGTGCTGCTTCCGTCGAAGCTTACTTGCACGAATGGGCAGCACCCAAGCTGATGGGGAAAGACCCTTTGCAAATCGAAGCGCGAAATAAAGACATCATGGGTTATCTCGGCTGGCGAGGCTCTGGCGTAGAGACGCGGGGCAACAGTGCGGTGGATATTGCGTTGTAGGATGTCTTTGGTAAAGCGGCGAATATGCCGGTGCGTGTGGCACTAGGCGGTGAATCGCGCGGTGCCATTCGCATTTACAACACCTGCGCAGGTTACCAGTATGTGCGCAGCACGACCAATCAAAACACGTCCAACTGGGGCTTGAATACTGCTGGCAAAAATGCGGGGCCGTATGAAGACCTTCAAGGCTTTCTGTACCATGCTGATGAACTGGCGCTCTCGTTACAATCGGAGGGCATCACGGCGATGAAAATCTGGCCTTTTGACCCAGCAGCAGAGGCCAGCGACGGGCAATACATCAGTGATCGCGATTTAGACAAAGCGCTAGAGCCGTTTCGCAAGATCCGCCAAGCCGTGGGCAACGGCATGGACATCATGGTCGAGTTTCATAGCCTGTGGCGGCTGCCCATGGCGCAAAAAATCGCTCGTGCCCTCAAGCCCTACAACACCTTCTGGCATGAAGATGCGATTCGTATGGACTCGCTGGATTTGCTCAAACAATACGCGCCGCATACCGATGCACTGATCTGCGCGAGCGAAACGCTGGCTTACAAATTCGGGTTCAAAGATTATTTGCAAACGGGCGTGGCAGGCATCGTGATGCTTGATTTGAGCTGGTGCGGGGGTTTGACGGAAGCCCGCAAAATTGCCGCGATGGCCGATGCGTGGCAACTGCCGGTGGCACCGCACGATTGCACCGGCCCCGTGGTCTGGGCGGCTTCCACGCAACTGAGCTTGCATGCGCCCAATGCGCTGATTCAAGAGAGCGTGCGCTCGTTTTACAGCGGTTGGTACAAAGAGCTTGTTACGGAATTACCGACTGTGAACAACGGCATGATTTCACTGAACGACAAGCCTGGGCTCGGACTGGAATTGCTGCCTGATTTGCATTTGCGCAAAGACGCGACTGTGCGGGTTAGCCGTCTATGAAGCAGCCTCCAATCGCCCACAAAAAACCGCCCTCATGCATGTTGCATGAGGCGGTTTTTTGAAAGTGCGGCAAATTACTTGCGCATCACCTTCTCAGAGGGCGTGAGTGCTTCGATATAGGCGGGGCGCGAGAAGATGCGCTCGGCGTATTTGAGCAAAGGTGCCGCATTCTTAGACAACTCAATGCCGTAAAAATCCAAGCGCCAGAGCAAAGGCGCAAGCGCCACATCCAGCATGGAGAAGTTATCACCCATGATGAACTTATTCTTCAAAAACACGGGCGCCATCTGCGTGAGCTTGTCGCGAATATGAGCGCGAGATTTCTCAAGCACTTTATCGTTGCCTTTCAGCGCACGGTTTTCAAGAATGGAAACATTGGTGAACAGTTCCTTCTCGAAATTGAGCAAAAACAGGCGCACGCGGGCGCGATCCACCGGGTCGCCAGGCATCAGTTGCGGATGCGGGAAGCGCTCGTCAATGTATTCATTGATGATGTTCGATTCATACAAAATCAAATCACGCTCAACCAAAATCGGCACTTGGCCATAAGGATTCATCACATTGATGTCTTCGGGCTTGTTGTACAAGTCCACATCACGAATTTCAAAGTCCATGCCTTTTTCAAACAACACGAAACGGCTGCGGTGGGAGAAAGGGCAAGTTGTACCCGAGTAAAGCACCATCATCTGGGTGATTCCTTTAAAGTAAAAGAGTGATCGGGATACCGATCACTCTACGTTTTCAAAAAAGCGACAGGCGCTGCTGAAGCTTTTTTGACTCATTGTTTTGGGAAAAAGTAGCGTGCGCAGCGAAACTTTTTCCCAATCATTAATATCTTTCCAAAACGCAGCATTCAAGCGCCACGCGATGATGGTGAAGATGCCAAGGAAAATCAGCACCCACACGCCAATGCGCACGCGCTGGTTTTGTGCAGGCTCGCCCATCCATTGCAGATAGCTCACCAAATCGCTCACGGCTTGGTTGTATTGCAGCGGGGTCATTGTGCCGGGCTTGGTGATTTCCCAGCCAGAGAGTACTTGCTCTTCTTTGCCGTGGTTGATCACGGTTTTATAGAGCGGCTTTTGCTCGCCTTGTAGCTCCCACAGTGGGTGAGGCATGCCGATGTTGGGGTAAGCCTTATTGTTCCAGCCAGTGGCTTTGTCGCCATCGCGGTAGTAGCTGCGCAGCAAGGTGTAGATGTAATCTGCGCCAGCACCCTTGGAGACATCGGCTTTGGAGCGTGCAATCACGGTCAGATCAGGAGGCACACCGCCAAACCACTCCTTGGCCTGCTTGGGATCAATGTTCGCCTTCATCGTCTCGCCCACTTTGTCGGTGGAAAACAGCAGGTTGTCTTTGATCTGCTGCTCAGTCAGGCCGATGTCCTTCAAGCGGTTGTAGCGCATGAAGGCGGCGCTATGGCAATTGAGGCAATAGTTCACGAAGAGTTTCGCGCCATTTTGCAGGGCGGCCATATCGTTGGTTTTGGGGTTGGCCTTGTCCCAAGCAATGCCTTCGCTGGCGGCAAACGAGATGCCCACAGACAATGCAGCCAACACAGAAAGAATGATTTTTTTCATAATGAGTGTCTCCCGCGATCAATGTGCTTCAAAGGTCACGCGATCGGGCTCTTGCTTGAACTCGCCCATGCGGCTCCACACAGGCATCAACACAAAGAAACCGAAATAGAGCAAGGTGCCGATTTGCGAGACGCGCGCCGCCAAATCTTGACCCCAGACAATGCCCCACACGCCCGGTGCTTTGATGCCCAAATAGCCCAAAATGAAGAAGTTGAAAACGAAAATGCCGTAGAGCCACTTGTGCCAGGTCGGGCGATAGCGAATGGATTTCACGGGGCTGTAATCGAGCCAAGGCAGGAAGAACAAGATGATGGTGGCAGCGCCCATCACCACCACACCCCAGAATTTGGCTTCGAAGGTGAGCAGCAAAGCGCTGGCAATCAAAGCTGCCACGATCACCACGGGCTTGAAGATGCCCGTCACCACATTCTTGATGACGGCAATCGCAGCGCCAGCCAAGAGCAAGGCCACGAGCACATACACCATCTCGTCAGTGGTGGCACGCAACATCGAATAGAACGGCGTGAAGTACCAAACGGGAGCAATGTGAGGTGGGGTCTTCAGCGGATCGGCGGGGATAAAGTTGTTGAACTCCAAGAAGTAGCCGCCCAACTCAGGTGCGAAGAACACAATCGCCGAGAACACCATCAAAAACACGCTCACGCCGAGAATGTCGTGAACCGTGTAATACGGATGGAAAGGAATGCCGTCGAGCGGGATGCCTGTCTTCGGATCTTTGTGCTTTTTAATTTCCACGCCATCGGGATTGTTGGAGCCGACTTCGTGCAAAGCAATGATGTGCGCAGCCACCAAGCCGAGCAAGACCAGCGGAATCGCAATCACATGCAGGGAGAAGAAGCGATTCAGTGTCGCATCAGACACCACATAGTCTCCACGAATCAGCAAAGCCAAATCTGGGCCAATGAAAGGCACAGCAGCAAACAAATTCACGATCACCTGTGCGCCCCAGTAGCTCATTTGACCCCAAGGCAGCAAATAGCCCATGAAGGCTTCGGCCATGAGGCACAGGAAAATGCCACAGCCAAACAGCCAGATCAGCTCGCGTGGTTTACGGTATGAGCCATAAATCAGGCCACGGAACATGTGCATGTAAACGACTACGAAGAAGGCCGAAGCGCCCGTCGAGTGCATATAGCGCACCAACCAGCCCCAAGGCACATCGCGCATGATGTATTCCACCGAAGCAAAGGCCAAATTCGCGTCTGGCTTGTAATGCATCACAAGAAAAATGCCGGTGACGATTTGGATCACGAGCACCAAGAGGGCTAGTGAGCCGAAGAAATACCAAAAATTGAAATTTTTGGTGCGTAGTATTCAGACAGGTGCTCTTTGTAGAGCTTGCTGGCCGGGAAGCGGTTGTCCACCCAGTTCAGGGCTTTTTCGCTCAAGGCGGCATTCGGAGAAATTTCTTTGAATTGAGCCATGTGTCTTGCCTCAGGCTTGCTTGGATTCACCAATGAGCAACTTGGTGTCGCTCAGGTACATGTGGGGCGGCACTTCGAGGTTGTCGGGCGCGGGCTTGTTTTTATACACGCGGCCAGCCAAATCGAAGGTTGAGCCGTGGCAAGGGCAAATAAAGCCGCCTTGCCAGCTGGCATCAAATGATTCTGCTTTTGCTTCTAACTTGTCTGAAGGCGAGCAACCGAGGTGCGAGCAAATGCCAACAGCCACAAAGATTTCTGGCTTGATCGAGCGGTGTGTATTGCGCGTTTCAACCATGGGTGTAGTCTCTGCTGCTTTGCGCTCGGATTTAGGATCAGCTAGATTGGCTTCGGTTTTGGCGAGGCTGGCCAACATTTCAGGCGTGCGGCGCATAATCCACACAGGCTTGCCGCGCCACTCCACCACGACTTTTTCGCCCGGTTTCAAAGCGGAAATATCGACTTCGACGGCAGCGCCAGCGGCTTTGGCCTTCTCGGACGGCGAAAAAGTGCTGACAAGAGGGACGGCAACCGCACCGGCACCGACAGCACCTGCGCAGGCAGAAGTAATGATCCAAGTTCGCTTGGATGAGTCCACGTTACTCATGGATTTCCTCGATTTTCAGGGGGTTCTAGGGACAACCCGACATTGTAGCGGAGCGGTACTGGCTTTTCTTAGTCTTCGATTTTGAATTATTGCGGCAGGCTTTGCTTGAACAGCAACAGCATGCGACAGCGCTTGACACGGGGGCATTTCAGGCGATACTCGCTGCTGCGCGGCGTTTGTACGCATTTTTTCGTACACTCGTCCAAATCTCTCGCCTGTGCGCAAGGCACTAAGTCAACACATAAGGAGTTTAATGATGGGCATGATGCAAGAGTTTAAGGATTTCGCTCTCAAGGGCAATGTGATGGATCTCGCCGTGGGCGTGATCATTGGCGGCGCATTCGGCAAGATTGTGGATTCGTTGGTCAAAGACATCATCATGCCCATTGTGGGCAAGATCTTTGGCGGTCTTAATTTCACTGAGATGTTTGTGATGCTTGCGCCACCGGCCAAAGCGGTGGAAGGCGCGGTCAGCTACGACTCATTGACCAAGGCCGGTGCAAATTTGTTTGCCTATGGAAACTTCATCACCATCGTCATTAACTTCATCATTTTGGCCTTCATCGTTTTCCAAATGGTCAAAGCCATGAACAAAATGAAAGCCGCCGAGCCTGCTCCAGCGCCGGCTGCGCCTGCTGAAGACGTGCTGTTGCTGCGCGAAATTCGTGATTCGCTTAAAAAATAAGACATCACCTACTCTACCCAAAAGCGTCTTTTAGGCGCTTTTTTTATACTAAAACAGGCATTAGCCGGCATGAAATATGCGGTAAATGCTATTGAAATGATAGTGTTGGAGGGTGGCTATCGATCAGTAGTCGCGCTTTTTCTTGCTGACGCTCTTGCGCATGGGGCCAACCAGTTTGCGCATCAATTGCAGCAGCGCCAGTAAGACCAAAGCGCCAGCAACAGCCATCAGCAGGGATGAAAAATCAAACGCTTCGGTCGGTTTCACACCACTGAATTGCTCCGATAGAAAACTACCGCCGATGAATGCGCCAAATATGCCGACGACGATGTTTTCGGCCGTGTGGCTTGTTGAAGAAATGCTGCTCATACGCGTTAAGAGCCAGCCCGCAAAAGCGCCAATGGCGCACCAGATGTAAATATTGATAAATTTCCCCAGCGCCCTCAATCAGGACGCTTCGATACTGACAGCTTATGCGTCAATGTTCTAGTGAAATCGTACCCCGCAGCAACAAGTGTTACATCGCTCGGACTCTTGAGCGTTTCATATTGACTTTATCGCTATAAATATCATAGCATTCGGCGCATATTTCATGCCGGCTAGATGCCTAAAATACCTTAAAACTGAGCTTAGAGTTGCTTGGAGGCTTGCTCCATCGCTTGGCGCTGGCGCTCAACGAATTCATCAAATGTGTTGATGCCACGCATTTGCAAGATCGTGTTGCGCACGGCCGCTTCAACCAACACGGCGATATTGCGCCCGGCTTCGACTTGGATCACCACCTTGCGAATCGGGATGCCAAGTACGTCTTGGGTGAGCGGTTCATAGGGGATGCGCTCATATTCCTTTTCCATGGTGGCGCGGCGCACGAGGTGCACAATGAGTTTGAGGCGCATGCGGCGGCGTACAGCCGTTTCTCCAAAAATTGCGCGAATGTCAAGCAAGCCAATGCCGCGCAGTTCCAAGAGGTTTTGCAGCAGATCGGGGCAGCGGCCTTCAATCGTGGTTTGATTGGTGCGAAACAAATCGACCGCATCATCAGCGACCAAACCGTTACCGCGCGAAATCAATTCCAGCGCCAATTCGCTTTTCCCCAAGCCTGATTCGCCGGTGATCAAAACACCCAAGCCCAAAATATCCATGAACACGCCGTGCTTATTCGTGCGATCAGCAAAGTGCCGAGATAAATAAGCCCGCAAGATGTCGATCACGAAAGCCGCCGATTCGGGCGTTTGAAACGCTGGAATCTGTGCCCGCTCACACATTTGCAAGAGCGTTTCGGGTGCTTCGAGGCCATCGCCAATGATGATGACAGGTGGCTCTAAAGTGACGATGCGCGAAATGCGGCGTGCACAATCTTCGACGGTGAGATCATCCGAAGGCGTGAGATAAGCTACCTCACGTTCGCCTAGCACTTGCACGCGATAAGGATGGATGTAGTTGAGATAGCCAACAAGATCAGCGCCGGAACGCGCCGCTCGCACAGCCACTTCATCGAAATGGCGCTCGGATGCACCCAAACCCGCCACCCAAGCCCATTTCAGGCGTTCGCGGTGGTCTTCAAACAGCACATCGGCGCTGATGACCGAGGGCTTCATGCAATCGTCAGCGTAGAAAAATTTAAGCGGCCAGCGGCAGCGCTGTGGTGGCCGATTGCCACTGCGCCACGAGGCTGTGCAAATGTTCGGCGCTTGGCGCAGCTTTGAGGCGCTCGCGCAGTGTGGCATCGCTGAGTAGTTCTGCAATTTCCGAGAGAATTTCTAAATGCTTTTGCGTTGCCGCTTCTGGAACGAGCAAAAAAATGAGCAGGTTGACTGGCTGCTCATCAGGGGCATCAAAGCCAATCGGATTGGACAGGGCAAACATCGCTGCCATCGGCGCTTTAAGACCCTTGATGCGACCATGTGGAATCGCTACGCCGTGCCCCAAGCCGGTTGAACCCAAGCGCTCTCGCGCAAACAAACTGTCGGTGACCAACGC
Source organism: Allobrachymonas sp. (assembly GCA_012036375.1). Classification (GTDB taxonomy): domain Bacteria; phylum Pseudomonadota; class Gammaproteobacteria; order Burkholderiales; family Burkholderiaceae_C; genus JANMDU01. The sequence continues at coordinate 15,315 of JAAUOI010000003.1, forward strand.
TCGCGACAGGCCGTGCAAATTTTCAAATAGCAAACCTGCTTCTTCAAACGCACGCTTTTTACTCGTGGCATCTACACCCGCTTGAACCTGGGCAGGTGGCAATATGGCAGCAAGACGATTCATGAGAACAACTTGTAACTGACGATTTACAACGCCGGGATGCGCATTATGCACCTAGGCTCGTAAAAACCCTAGGGTTGCGACAAACGGTCATCAAAAAGTCACAAAAAAAGCGCAAGTTATTAAGCAGTTGCGGAGAAATTTTGAAAACAAAAGTTTGCATTGCAGTAAAAAGGCGACTGCTTTCGCACGTCGCCCTGTGTCGCAAAATTGAGCAATAACGGTTTATTGCAAATAGCGTTTCGCAGCTTCAGCTTGGTGGTCTTGGCGCTTGGTTTTGTAGCGCCCCACTTGCCGATCAAGCTTGTCGACCAGCTCATCCACGGCGGCGTACAAATCTGAATGAGCGCTTTGCGCAAATAGATCGTTGCCTTTAACGTGGATGTTGCATTCCGCTCGCTGTCGTCGCTCTTTTTCTTTTTGTTTTTCCACTGTTAGCAAGACTTTGACATCCACCACTTGGTCAAAATGCCGCGATATTCGGTCGATTTTGCTGGTCACATACGAACGCAGCGCGGGCGTAACTTCGAGGTGATGTCCACTGATCGTCAAGTTCATGAGAAGCCTCCTTGTGCTCTCGTTTCACAATCGCTGCATGCCGGTTGACCTCCGACGCGCAGCGTCCAAAATTCCGAACCTAGATTCATCATGCACGCATTTGATTGCCCGCGCAATCTTGCATTGCAACAAAAACCTTGTTACCGCACGAAATTTCAGGTGAATTTGGTAAATACTTAGTTAAGTATTTGATTCTATTGGGTTTTATTTTTTGTATCTGAAGTGCTGATTGAGCCACCAGCGCTCCAATCCAATCTCAATTTTCCCACCAACCAAATGCTGAACAAGCTCGCCACCACCCCAACCAAACCGTTGCCCCAGTAATGCAGCACCAGCCCCTGCGCATCGCGGCTGATGATGAGGCCGCCCAAGAAAGCCGCAGCGCTCATGCCCAGCGATTGCACGGCTGAATTCAGTGCCATGAAGATGCCGCGTTGCGCTGGATTGCAGGCTGAGGTGACGATGGCCATGCCTGGGATCATGCGCCCGCTCATGAACACGAAAAACAGCATACAAACGGCCAAAATGCCGTAGTAGCCCAGAGGTGCGCTGATCGTCATCCCCAGCACCGGGATGGTGGTCAAGAGCGCCAGCAGGCGAAATATCGGCACTTTGCCGCGACTGTCGGTCACCCGGCCAATCCAACGCGCACTGATCAAGGTGGCAACGCCGCCCACGAGGTAAATGGAGGGAATTTGCTGCGTGCTCAGGCCGCCATTGGAGGTGGTGTAGAGCGTGATGTAGGGAATCACCACAAAGCCAACGAACATCATCAAAAACGTGAACAACAGCGCCTTTTGATGATCGCGGTTGAGCACGGTATCGACCATATTGCCCAGCGGCGAGAGCTGCCGAGCCGCCTTCAAGTGCCCTCGCAGCGGCGGCAAAGTTTTCCAAGCCAAGATCACCAGCGCGCCACTGACCGCCGCAATCGCAATAAAAGGCACATGCCAGTTGAAATGCGCGGCTAAAAATAAACCCAGCGGTACGCCTGCCACAGCGGAGATTGAAAATGACGACATCACCACGCCCATTGCCCGCCCCCGGCGCTCTGCGGGGATGGCATCGCCCACGATGGTTTGCGTGAGTGCTGAGAGCACGCCGCCAAACACGCCCGCCGCAATGCGCGCAGCCATCAGCGCCTCATACGTGGGCGCTAGCCCGCAGGCCAGCGTCGCCAAGGCAAACAGCACGTAGAGCACCAGCAGCAGCTTTTTGCGGTCGAAGCGATCCACATAAAACGCTGCCAACAAGCCCGACATGCCCGCCGAGAAGGTGTAGGCCGACACCAGCACGCCAAACTTCGCATCGCTGATGCCAAAAATCTCCCGGAACTGCGGCCCGAGCGGCATCATGATCATGAAATCAAGAATGTGGGTGAACTGAATGCCTGCCAGCGTGAGCAGCAGCCAGAATTCGCGGCGTGATGTAAGTGGCGGTGGCAAGGGGGTGGGCGGTGTCATGAAGTGTTCGGGTGGGGCGCGAATCGGGCGCGAGTCGATTGCTGATGCATGGGGTTGCTGTAGGAATCAGCGGCTTCGCCGCACGCGCAAGATTTCATCCAAGATCAAGCACACGGCACCCACCGTGATGGCGCTGTCGGCGATGTTGAAGGCGGGGAAATGCCACGTGCCATAGTAGAAATCCAAGAAATCCACCACGTAGCCATGCAGCAGCCGATCCACCACATTGCCAATCGCGCCGCCTAAGATGCAAGCCAGTGCGAAGGCAAACAGCTTTTGTGCATGGTGGCTGCGCAGCATCCAGAGGATGCAGATCGTGGCAACGAAGCCAATGCCGGTGAAAAACCAACGTTGCCAGCCGCCTGCGCCTGCGAGGAAGGAAAAAGCTGCGCCCGTGTTGTGAACGCGCACGATGTTGAAAAAGCTCGTGACGGGCGTGCTGTCGCCTAGCTTGTAGTAGCCCAAGATCAGTGTCTTGGTGAACTGATCGGCCACGATGAGGATCGCGGCCAAGATCAGCCAGGGCAGCATGCCTTGGAAGGTGGAGCGCGACGAAAAGGTGCTTTTAGGCATGGGTTCTTACCTCGCCTGCGCCATGCAAATTGCTCACGCAACGGCCGCAGATGGTGGGGTGTGCGGCATCATGGCCTACATCTTCGACGTAATGCCAGCAGCGCTCGCATTTGGCGTGTTTTGAGGGGGTGGCCGAGACGTTTATTGCGCTACCTGCTACTAATTCAATAGCGGAAGTGATGAAGACGAATTTCACATCTTGGCCTAAACTGCTAAGGAGCGCGTAGTCGTCTGCCGGCACGGTGAGCTGCACTTCCGCTTGCAGCGAGCTGCCTACTTTGCCTTCCGTGCGCAGGGCTTCAATGGTTTTATTCACCTCATCGCGGATGGCGCGGATACGGCTGTATTTGGCGATCAGTACATCGTCTGTTGCATCAAACTTCCAATACGTCTCAGTGAAAATCGTGCCGCTGTCGTTCTTGCCAAACAGCTTCCACGCTTCTTCAGCAGTAAACGAGAGGAAGGGCGCCATCCAGCGCAGCATGGCTTGCGTGATGTGCCAGAGCGCAGTTTGTGCGCTGCGGCGAGCCTGAGAATTGGCGGCGGTGGTGTAGAGGCGATCTTTAAGCACGTCAAGGTAGAAGCCGCCTAAATCTTCGCTGCAATACAGTTGCAGTTTGGCCACCACGGGGTGGAATTCATACACCTTGTAGTGCGCCAAGATTTCATCTTGCAATTGCGCAGCGCGAGCGAGCGCATAGCGATCGACTTCGAGTAAATCAGCAAGCGGCACAGCATCTTTGCTCGCATCAAAATCGCTCACATTGGCGAGCAAGAATTTGAGTGTGTTGCGGATACGACGATAAGTGTCCACCACGCGGGCGAGGATTTTGTCGTCGATGCCGAGGTCGCCAGAATAGTCGGTGGCGGCGCACCAGAGGCGGATGATTTCTGCGCCCATTTTGTCTGAGACTTCTTGCGGCGCAACCACATTACCCATGCTCTTGCTCATCTTGCGGCCTTGGCCATCGACGGTGAAGCCGTGCGTGAGCAAGCCGCGATACGGGGCGCGGCCATACATAGCGGCTGCCGTTAAAAGCGAGGAGTGGAACCAGCCGCGATGTTGGTCGTGGCCTTCGAGATAGAGGTCTGCTTCTGGGCCTTCGTTGTGGGCGTAAACGAAAGAGCCATCGGCATTTTTATCGCCGTGGCTGCCCTTGAGCACGGTCGTGTGAGTTGTGCCCGAGTCGAACCATACTTCGAGAATATCGGTGCTCTTGGTGTACTGCTCTGCATGCTCCGCGCCCACTTGTGCGAACAGCTCGGCCGTGCTGGCTTTGCTCCAAGCTTCGATGCCGCCTTTTTCCACAATGCTCGCAGCCAGATCAACGAGTTCATTTGTCTTCGGATGCAACTCACCCGAATCCACATGCGTGAAAAGCGGCAGCGGGACGCCCCAACTGCGCTGGCGCGAGATGCACCAATCGGGCCGACCTGCGATCATGTCGCGCAGGCGAGTTTTGCCGTTTTCGGGGTAGAACTGGGTTTGCTCAATGGCATCGAGCGAAAGCTCACGAAGGCTCTTGGGCGCTTTGTCTTTCGTGAACACGCCAACGCCGGCATCCATGCGCACGAACCATTGCGAAGCCGCACGGTAGATCACCGGCGTTTTGTGTCGCCAGCAATGCGGGTAGCTGTGCGTGATGTCGTAGGTGGCAAACAAGCGACCACTGTCGCGCAAGGTGTTGATGATCTCAGGGCAGGCTTTCCAGATGTTCAGGCCGCCAAAAAGCGGCAGCGTGTCTTCATAGCGGCCATTGCCTTGCACGGGGTTCAAAATGTCGTCGTATGTGAAGCCGTTGGCGATGCAGGAGTTAAAGTCTTCCACGCCGTATGCGGGCGAGGAGTGGACGATACCTGTACCGTCGTCTGCCGTGGCGTAGTCGGCCACGAAGATCGGCGAGAAGCGATCGTAGCCCGCGTGAACGTGAGCCAGGGGGTGCTTGAATTTGATTTTGTCGAGCGATTTGCCCACAGTTGTGGCGATCACTTTGCCAGTGAGCTTGTAGCGCTCCAAGCATTTCTCAACCAGCGTCTCGGCCAACATGATGAGGCCGCGCTCGGTGTCCACCAAGGCGTAGGTCAACTCAGGATTCAAGTTCATCGCTTGGTTGGCTGGGATCGTCCACGCGGTGGTCGTCCAGATCACGGCGAAAGCTTCTTTGTCTAATTTGGGTAAGCCGAAAGCAGCGGCTAATTTTTCTGGCTCGGCGCAGAGGAAGCCGACATCCAGCGTGGAAGACTTTTTGTCTTGGTATTCGATCTCGAATTCAGCCAGCGATGAGCCGCAATCAAAGCACCAATACACCGGCTTCAAACCGCGATACACAAAGCCGCGCTCCATCACGCGCTTAAACGCCCGGATTTCGTTGGCTTCGGTCTGAAAATCCATCGTGCGATACGGGCGATCCCAATCGCCGAGCACACCGAGGCGCTTGAAATCTTTCATCTGCCCGGCAATTTGCTCAGTGGCGAAAGCGCGGCTCTTGGCTTGCATTTCATCGCGCGGCAGATTGCGCCCGTGCAATTTCTCAATCGCATTCTCAATCGGCAAACCGTGGCAATCCCAGCCGGGAATGTATTGCGCATCAAAACCCTCTAGCTGACGGGCTTTGACGATCATGTCTTTGAGGATCTTGTTAACGGCATGGCCAATGTGGATGTTGCCGTTGGCATACGGCGGGCCGTCATGCAAGATGAATTTGGGCTTGCCGACGCGGGCAGCGCGGAGTTTTTTGTAAACACCTTGTTCATCCCATTCTTTGGCCCAAGCCGGCTCGCGCTTGGGCAAATCGCCACGCATCGGGAAGGGTGTGTCGGGCAGGTTAAGGGTTTGGCGGTAGTCGATTTTGTCGTGCATGGCGGGGTTGAAACTAGGTAACGCGAAAAGCGCGAAAAGGACGCGAAAACGCTAAAAAAGAAGAAGGTAAAGACTAAACAATAAACGGTTTTGTTTCGCGTTTTTCGCGAGTTTTCGCGTTTTTCGCGTTACCTAGAGTGCTCTAGGTGGGGAAAGTGTGGGGCCATGGCCCCTTCAAATTCGTGTTTGTATCGCAGCGAAATAAGCGCACGCAGCGACCACATCGCGGGCGATGCCTTCGGTTAAAGCATTCAGGCCGTCGTACTTGAGTTCGTCGTGTAGTTTGTGCAAGAGTTCCACGCGGATGATTTTACCGTAGCCATGCTCTTGGCCTAGGCGCTCTGGCCAGTTGAGGATATGGGTTTCTAGCAGGACGCGGCCACCGTTCACATCATTGGCATCCAGCGAAGGGCGAATGCCCAGATTGGCCACCCCTTCTAGCAGCTTGTCTCCTAAGCCATGCACGCGCACACAAAAAATGCCACTTGCGGCGCATTTCCAAGCGTGGGATTTGGAGGAAAAACGCAGATTGAGCGTGCGAAAGCCGCTGGGAAGGTGCGCGTCTTTGCCGAGCTCTCGCCCAAGTTTGCGGCCATGCACCACATGGCCGCTGATGGCATAAGGTCTGCCAAGCAGCTTGGCGGCATCTTCCATGCGGCCTTGCGCCAAAGCCTCACGCACGGCCGAGCTAGAAACACGCAAGCCGCGCACCTCGTAGCTTTGCATCCGCGCCACATCAAAGCCTTTGAGTTGGCCTTGCGCGTCTAGCGTGGCGTAATCGCCAGCACGCTTCGCGCCAAAGCGGAAATCGTCGCCCACCAAGACGTATTTCGCCTTCAGGCCGTGCACGAGCACCCGATCAATGAAATCTGTCGGCGAAAGTGAAGCGAACTGCGCATTGAAAGGCAAGATCACCGCTTGATCTACGCCGCAGCGCTCCAGCTCTGTGAGTTTGTCACGCAAGGTAGCGATACGTGCGGGGGCTAATTCTGGTTGGCCAGCTCGCGCAGCGAAATAGTCACGTGGATGCGGCTCAAAACTCATCACGCAACTCGGCACGCCACGATGCGCAGCTTCCGAGCGCAGCAGCGCAATCATGGCCTGATGGCCGCGATGCACGCCATCAAAATTGCCAATCGTCACCGCCGTGCTTTTGGCCATGGCTGCGGCGTGCAGACCTCGAAATACCTTCATGCGGATGCCCAAGTGACTGAAAATTACTATGAATTAGATAGCATTCGGCGCACATTCTATGCCGGCTAGATGCCGATTTGACCATAAAAAATGCCGCAAATGTATGCGGCATTGTCGCTCATGTTCAACTGATGAAAAATGGGACTCAGGGTTGAGCGCCCAAGAGCGAGAAGCCATGGCTCCAGTGGTTGCGGCTCACGCCATAGTCAATCCACGTCATGGCGATGGCTTCAAGCAGATAGCTCTTGGAAATATCGCCCATGTCAATCGCGCTTCTCCAGCCGAAGGCTTTAAGAATGTCTGCCACTTGCGCTTTGGCCGTTGCATCGTTACCGGCGATGAACATATCGGCTTGGCCATCGGCAAATTGGGGATTGACCATGCGGGTGGAGGTGATGATGTTGAAAGCCTTGACGACGCGTGCATCGGGCAGCCATTGCTGAATGGTCTGGCCGGCGGAATTTGGGAAACCCAAGGCGAGTTGCGGTTTGCCGGTGGAGAAATCGAGCGGATTGGTCACGTCGATCACGAGTTTGCCGGCCAGATTTTGATGGCCGGCCAATTGCAAAGCGTTTTGCGTGCCGCTCCAAGAGGTCGCCAAAACTGCGATATCGCCTTGCGCCGCAGCTTGGTCGTAAGGCAGCGCGACTGTGCCGGAGACGGCGGCGGCTGCTTTTTGGCAGTTTCGCCTTGGGGGTCGCGTGTGCCGAAGACCACGCTGTGGCCGCGAGAAGTAAAGCCTTTGGCCAGATCAATGGCGACGCCGCCGGTTCCAAGAATGGCTACTTTCATGATGAACTCCTAATAAAAAAATTCGGTGCAGTGATCAGCGAAATTGCGAGTGTGCTGCGTCGATGGAATGAATTCTGCGCTTGACTACAGTTAAGAAAAAGACATAATCAATCACATGATTCACAACTGATGGTTGAAAATGCGAGCCTTACAAACCACGCTTCCCGGCCTGATTGGCGCGATTCAAACGGCGGCTAGCGGCAGCTTTTCTGAAGCGGCCAAAACGCTGGGGCTCACGCCCGCAGCCGTGAGCAAAAACGTGGCGGCACTGGAGGCGCATCTCAAAGTTCGCCTGTTCAACCGAACCACGCGCCGCCTCTCGCTCACCGAAGAAGGCCGCGCTTTTGTGGAGCGCGCCCGTGTGGGGCTGCAAGCTTTGGAAGATGCGGGTAGTGTGGCCACGCAGCGCAATGCGCCTGAAGGCTTGGTGCGCCTCAATTGCGCGGTGGGCTTTGGGCGGCGCTATGTGTTGCCGCTGCTGCCAGCATTTTTGCGCTGCATCCGAAAGTGCGCGTCGAGCTGAATTTGAACGACAACCAAGTTGATTTGATTGCGGGCGGCTTTGACATCGGCATTCGCGGCGGCAGCCAGCCGCCCGAAGGCATGATTTCGCGCAAGATTTGCGATATTCCGGCGGTGCTGGTGGCAACACCGCGCTATTTAAAAGCGCATGGCGTGCCGCAAACAGCAGATGATCTTGCGCAGCACACGCTGATTCGCGTGCGATTTTTGAATGGTCGCATGAATGCATGGCCGGTGCGTGCCAGCGCGCGATCTAAGGATGTGCAGGCTGTGGATTTACCCGCGCAACTGCTGATTTCTGACCCGGAAATTGTGCTCGATGCCGCATTGCTGCACATGGGCATCGCCCGCATTGGCCGCCATCATGCGAGCAAGGCGCTGGCGCGGGGCGATTTGGTGGAGCTGCTGCCCAAGCTGCATGTGGGCGGCGAGGCCAGCATGGCGATGTTTTATCCGCATCGTGCGGGGCTGGCGCCGCGCGTGAGGGTATTAGTGGATTATTTGATGGCGCAGTTTGCGCTGACTTTGAAGTCGGCCTGACGAGAGAAAGCAAGGTCTGATGGCTCTATAAATTTGATAGCACTTCGCGCAGATTTTATGCCGGCGAGTGTGGGTTTTCAGTCTTAAAAATGACATCAATATGCTGTATATTGTGAAGCAAGACAGTTCCTTGCTTTTTCTGGTTTGTTTGTTTGCTGCTGGAGGTGCGTTTTGAAGGTCTTGAAGCTATCTGCCCAAGGGCTGCCACAGAGTTGGATCAGCCTAGAGCAAGCGGTCATCCACTACGCCTCGGATCGAGGTGCGCTGGGAAGTGGGCGAGCGCGTGGCCACGTTTCGCGGCGGCCACAATGCGCTCACGGGCGAGCAAAGCATCATTCATATCAGCTCCATCGTTGGCACACGCGGCGTGCCTGGCATCAACCCCTTCGATCTGCGCCCCGGCCTCACCAACAGCAAACTCTTCGTGCGCGACCGCAACGTCTGCGCCTACTGCGGCAATCATTTCCACGAAGAGCACCTCACCCGAGAGCACATCATCCCTTATGCCCAAGGCGGCGTGGATGGCTGGATGAATGTGGTGACGGCTTGCAAAAGCTGCAACCACCGCAAGGCGGCTCGCACACCCGAGCAAGCTCATATGCCGCTGCTGTATACGCCTTATGTGCCCAGCCTTTGGGAAGATTTCATTCTGCGCAATCGCAGAATTTTGGCGGATCAGATGGAATTTTTAATGGCGCATTTGCCGAAAAATTCACGCTTGCATACCTGCTAAAGCTGAATGCGTTGCAGTCGTTAAAGTCCCGTCGCTGTAACTCCGCAGGTCACGACAAAATTAACCGTAGAGTTGGCTGGAAATGTTGGAATCGTCGTACCAGTGCCAGACAGAATATTGGCAGGTACAGCAGGGCAAGTAGCGCCACCTAACGGTGGCGAGCAGGAGGCGGTGCAGTTGCTCAAACCAGAGCTTGGAGTATCTTTGATTTGCGCTCCGTTGGCAGGGCTTGGACCAAGGTTTGAGAACGTCACGGTATATGCGACAGTTGCTCCAGCGCTTGTTTGCGTGATGCCGTTATCTTTGCTCACTGACAGCGCAGCAGCCGGCGTGACGGTGGCTGTAACGGTGGCATTATTGTTAGTCGCACTCGTGTCGCTGGTGCCTGCCGTAGGTGTGAGTGTGACCGTGTTCGTGAGAGTTGTGAATGATGAGACACCTGAGATCAACCCCGTCACGGTGACCGTGCAGGTGGAGCCTGCTTGAGCGTTTGTGATTGTTCCACTGATTCGTGTACTGCTTCCAACCGTGCTGGTGATGGCAGAGCAAGAACCCCCACCAGAGTGGGTAGCTGTTAGGCTCAACACGGGCGTGATGGTGCTCGGCAAGGTATCACTGAATGTTGCAGATCCTGTTCCGCCAGTGCTCGTATTTGCAAACGTCAAGACATAGGTCATTGTTTGACCAGCAAGCGCATTGAGAGTACTTGTTTGTAACGCGCCCGTGGTTCTTTGCAGCTTCGAAGCGCTGAAATCTGTACCTACCTTGAAGCTTGCCGTTGTTGCAGAGGCGTTGTTGCCAGCTGTTGTTTGAAGCGCTCCAGCCGGAATGTTGTTCAAGTAGGCGGTCGGGGTTGTGCCTGCTGAGACGGTCAGCGTGATCGTGCATCCACCTGCAGGAATACGGCCTGCAGATAGCGACCGCCGGTGTTCTCCGCCAGACACGCGACCTGCGCGCCTTCGTCGGCAAAGGCCTGTGCCAGCGCATAGCCGATTGAAAGGACGAAGGCCGCGCCCATCAGCCGGATCGGCTTCACCGGATATTGCTGCGCGGCGGCGGCGTCTTTCTCCTTGACCTCGGCGCGCACGTAGCCAATCTTGCGATCGGCTTCGGCGTCATCCTATTCCTTATCTGGTCGCGCACCTCCTTAAAGGCGCTTGTGGAGAAAGCGGGCGTCAAAAGCCCCGCCTCGTCGCTGATCGCGCGCGCAGCGCCGCTGTTCGCGATCGTCGAAGGGACGTCTGCGGTCACGGCGCCGGCGAGTTGATTGCCGAGGGTGTCTTGGCCATCGAGATGGGCGCGACGGCCAAAGATCTGGCGCTGGCGATTCATCCGCACCCGACGCTCTCCGAAACATTGATGGAAGCGGCGGAGGTTTTCTACGGTCACGCGACGCACACGCTGTCGCGGAAAACGTAAGCGCTCGCCGGCTGCGGGTCTACCC
>JAAUOI010000004.1 GCA_012036375.1 Allobrachymonas sp.
CAAGGTCACATGCGGTGCAACTTCAAAAAACTTGTTAGAAGCAATTGTGTCTATTGGGTTTTCTTGTCCAGACACAGCACCTTGTTGAATGGCCAAATAGACCTCTGGCAGCGGCATGATCTGAATGTTGAATCCCATGGCTTCGAGCTGCCAACGCATCATTTCATTAGGAAAGGTGCGCAGTTTCTTGCCTTTGGCATCGTCTGGACTGTTCAATGGTTCGCGCGTGGTCATGCTGCGAAAGCCGGCTTCCCATGTCGCCAAAAAGCGAAATCCTTTGGCGGGCGCTTTGTCAAACTGTTCTTGAAGCCACTTGGATTCGTCATAGAACTTCCAGCCTTGCGCGTAACTGTCCAGAATGAAGGGCATCATGGTCAGGTTCAGTGTTGGCAACTGACCTGCATAGGATCCTGTTGCGGATACGGTGAAATCAATGCCGCCTAAAACCAATTGCTCAATATTTTTCGGATCATTGCCCAGTTGGCCGCAGCAAAATACCTGCACCTTATAGCGGCCTTGGGTGTAATCCTCCACTTTTTTGGCGAACACCTGGGCAGCAGCATGGCGAGCGCCTTGGGCTTGATCGGTGTGACTAAATTTCAAAATCGTCTGCGCTTGGGAAAGCGAGACACCTGCCAGAGCGGCACAGGTGGCCGCAGCAAGTGCGACAGATTTGAGAGTGATGTGACGTGTTGTCATGGTGGTCTCCTTCGGTTGAAAAATCAAGAAATAGTTGAAGTGGCAAAAAGTGCCAAGGCACTGGTGGGTGGATCAAACGTATCGATTGCAATGCGGCGACCTTGCGCATGTGAGGCGTACACAGCCTCTTGAATGAGTAAATTGCGCAAGTAGTCGCTGGCTGTGTTTTCTGGGCGTTGACCTGTGGCGAAGCATTCGACGATATGCTGCTGTAGTGCCGCGCAAGCGCCGCTACCAAACTGAAGATCATGACCACGGTCATAGGTGAGAGCTTGCTCTGAACCATGATGTGGTTTGAAAAATAAATGCGCATTGCCATCAAGCCTCAATACTCCGCGCTCACCCTCTAGCCACATCTCACCCATGGTGCGGCGGGGGTTGTCTGCGACATGATCGTTCAAGCGGTTGCCATCGAAATATCCCGCTGCGCCACTGGCAAATTCAAAATGAATCAGACCTGCATCTTCCCCCGCGATGGCAGGATTGAGACGGCGCAGGTGGGCGTAGACTGCCGATACCTCGCCGCACAAATAGCGAAACGTGTCAATGAAATGCACAGCGGTTTCCATGACCAAAAATCGCGATAATTTTTGAAAATAGGGCTGACGACTGAGGTAAGCGTCTGAGCCTTGTCCATCCCCTGGACGCAGGCGAAATGCGACCCCGTGGATTGCTCCTAAAAGTCCCGCATCAAGATGCCTGCGCATCTCTCGGTACCAAGGCATGAACCGAAAATTCTCATGCACGATGAGAGGAACGCCTGCTTGCTCTGCTATGTTAACCAATACAACGGCTTGCTTGTAGTTTTGGCCAAACGGTTTTTGGCAAATTGTGGGAATGCCCTTTGCCATCGCTTGCGCAACTAAATTCCAATGACTCGCAGGAGGCGTGACCATATCAAGCAAATCAATGTCGGCTATTGCGAACAGTTCCTCTGCATGAGCCAATGCGCACGCGGCATTGAATTGCTTGGCTCTGCTCGTGGCTTTTTCTAGGTCAGCATCACAGATAGCGACGATCTCCACGCCCGGCATCGCCGCCCAGCCGTGCAAATGGAACTGACTGAAATAGCCCGCGCCAATCACAGCAACGCGCTTGACTGGGCGTTTGAACGTATTCATGCTGTTGCAGCCTCGCGCTGCGAAGCATGCAGGTGCGACAACACAGATTCTGTGACCTGCGCTGTGCCACTTTGCCCACCAAATTCAAAGGGTTTGACATGATCCTGCGCAAAGGCATGCTCAACGGCGGCTTCATGGCGCGTGCCCCGTCAATCAGCGCCGTATCACCATGCTTGGCACCGAGCCAATCAAGCATCATCGCGGCAGACAGGATCATGGCAGTTGGGTTGGCCTTGCCTTGGCCAACAATATCTGGCGCTGTTCCATGTGCGGGCTGGAAGAGGGCATGCTTGTCGCCAATGTCGCCCGACGGCGCCATACCCATGCCACCCACCAGCGCGGCAATCAGATCAGACAATATGTCGCCAAACATGTTCTCAGTCACGAGCACGTCATAAGTCCAAGGTTTCATCACCAAATTCAGAGCCATGGCATCGACATAGGCACTATCGGAGCGAACAGCGGGATGCTTGGCTGCATGTTCTTCAAAAATCTTGCGCCAGAAAGCCATGGAGGTGAAGACGTTGGCTTTGTCAACATTGGTCACGCGACCAGGGCGGCTTTTGGTCTGAGCGCGATGCGCGGCCAGCTTAAATGCAAAATCGCAGACGCGCGATGTGCCGTGGCGTGAGATTTTCATCATGTCAAAAGCAGCTTCATCGCCTTCCATCTTGCCCCGACCTCTTGCATAAAATAAACCCTCGGTCGATTCACGTACAAGTACAAAATCAATATCCGCAGCGCGTGGATCAGCAAGTGGAGTGGGTAAACCTTTGAAGGTGCGGATGGGGCGCACACCGGCATACAAATCAAATCGAAAACGCAGATCGAGCTGCGGAATGATCTCGGTGCCGTCCGCGCCTCTCACATGGGGCAAGCCCATGGCGCCAAACAAAATAGCATCTGCTTTTTCGCAATCGGCCAGCACCTTATCCGTCAAGGCCACACCATGATCGGCGTAATGCTGAGCGCCAGCCACGTGCTGTTCAAAATGAAAGCGACGACCGATTCTTTGACCGACTTGGTTGAGAACCGCCAAAGCACAGGGCATCACCTCATTGCCAATACCGTCACCAGGAAGCACGCTGATGTGAAAAGAAGTTGTCATTCGAAGAGATCCTGAGAGATATTTAAAAATTAAAGTTGCTGGAGTTGGTAGCGCTCAAAAATCGCCAGCAATTCGCGGCTTGCGCGCTCACGATGGGCGCGATTGACTTGCACCACGCCGGCGCTGTCGCCATCAGCTAGCTTGTGCACCAGTTGCATATGTTCTTGGGTGGAGTTCACTGGTTTGGGGCGAAGGCGCAAGGTGAACATGCGGGCACGGTGGGCGCGATCCCAATAACCCATGATGGTCTCTAGCAGCATGCGATTTCCCGCGAGCTTGACCAAGGCCATATGAAAAGTTTCGTCCGCCTTGGCCCATGCGTCTAAATCATTGCGCTCCAAGGCTTCGCTCATGGAATCCGTGGCCTCCACCAGTGGCTTGAGTTCAGTCAACGAGGGTTGACGCTTCGCCAAAATTTCGGCGGCCATGCATTCCAGCGCCGTCAGAATTTCGTAGATCTCACGCATGTCTGTGGGCGACACTGGCAATACACGCATACCACGGCGCGGTGCTACTTCCACCAAACCCTCTTGCTGCAAGCGCATCATGGCTTCGCGCACAGGCGTACGGCTCATGCCCAAAGCGAGCGCAACTTCTTGCTCCAGCGCATGATAGCCCGGAGACCATAAGTTATCCAAAATGCGTGCGCGGATTTCTTGATAAGCTTGTTCGGCAAGCGGCAGGTTGCTGAGTTCTTCTTGGGTATGTCGCAGTGCGGTCATGGGGTATTGCCTTGCAAGATATTTCAATAAAGCCAATGAATCGGCGGATGTCCAGCCACGGGCATGTCAACCACGGCCAAGCGGTCACCCAGCAAACAACCGAGATAGCCCGTGCGCAGATCAGAGCCGCCAAAGGCGATGCTAGAAATGTTACGCAGCTGCTCTGATTTCACACCATCCAAATGGGGGCGGCTCATGGTGTGGCTTTGGTAGGCTTCTTCCACCCAAGCCATATGATCGGCATCTACGTCTTGCAAACAAATCTGTTGAGCCCCATCGGGTGCAACACGAATCACGCGGTTGCTCACAATGCTGACGATCCACACATTCCCATCGACATCAAATGCCATGCCATCGGGATAAGTGCCTGTGCCAAACTCAGTCACGATCTCTTTGGTGCCCAATCTGCCATCGGCGCGAACGGCAAAGCGCGAGAGACGGCGCGTAAAAGTTTCATTCACATACAGCCATTGGCCGCTGGGATCAAACGCGATTTCGTTGGTGTAGCCCAAACCATCGGCAGCGATGCGAGCGCTTTTAGGATCGGTGGGATCGTCCATGCAGACGATGAAGCCGTCGCTACAGGTGTTGCGATAGCCCAATGCGCGCGGAGACAATCGGGTGCTGACGGTGATCCATAGGCGGCCTTGCGAATCTTCGAGCGGATAGTTGGTTGGGGGCAGGGCAATGCCATCGACTTCGGTGAGTACGGGGCGCGTCGTGCCATCGCGCTGCAAGGAAAACACACCTCCGAGTTCTGCACCTAAATGCGCCAGCAAAAACGAGCCGTCTTTGCGTAGCGCAATGCCATTCGGTTTGATTACCTCGCCATCGACAGGCTGCGCGGCATAAAAGGTCTGGCTGCCATCTGGCCGAATATGCGCCACGCCGCTGCGCCAGTCGGCGCTAAACAAATCGCCGCGCGAATTCGTGAGCACACATTCTGGCCGCACCAAACCTTGGCCTGCCCAAGCCTTTACTCGCAGCCTGTTGCTTGAAGTGAGCGAATTGTCAATGGAGTGGCTCATGCGTCGTATTCGTTAAATGATTTTTAATGTATGCATTAAAAATAATGTATACGCAAAATTCAAATTAAAGAATACATTAATGCAGGTGTTTACCCTAGGAGTCTGCGCCCCAGACTCCTAACTCACCACAACTTTGCGCAGTTCCCGCTTAAAACAAGTTCGCCAGGAAGGCTGGGGTTGCTAGGGTTGATGCGGTTAACGGAGAGTTTGCTGACTTTGGAGAGCAGTTTCTCGGAGGTGTCGGGCAGCTGGGCTTGGGCGCTGCCTTTGGCGGGCACGGTGGCAATCAAGAAGGGTTGACCGCCGTTGACCTCTGCGGGTGGCAAGGCCCACAGTTGTAGCGGGGCTGGTGCGGAGCCGAGATCGCCAGAACCCAAGACTTTGAGTGTGACGGTTTTGCCGTGGCGCAAGGAACTGACCAACAGGCGGCCATTGCCTTGCGCATCCGTGAGCACACCCACATAACTTTGCGGCAGGCGCTCGCCAGAACGCATGGCGATTTGATCTGCGGTGAACAGCAAACTGGGAGCGAGCATCAATGTAGCTGCGCACAGGCTGATGCCAGCCACCAAGCCGCCCAAGCCCCAACTGGCTGGTTTCCACCAAGGCTGTGAAGATGTCTCGGATGCAATTTGCGCTGTGGGTCGGGTGCGCTGCTCAATTTGTTGCCACACCAGCGCTGGCGGATTGACGGGGCGCACACTGTTAGCCAGAGGCATCAGGCGTCGCTCCCAGTTGGCCACAGCCAAGCGCACATCGGCGCGCTCAGTCATCAGCCGTTCGAGGCGCCGTCGTGCGCCGCTTGCGAGCGTGCCCAAAACATACTCGGCGGCAAGCTGGTCGATGAGGGCGGGGTCGCTGTAGCGCATGATGAACGTGTTTGCCAATAGATGCCCGAACTAAGCCGAAATGATGCCCGCTTGGGCCAAGCAGCTTTTGAGCTGCGCCAAACCGCGCCGTACCCAAGCTTTGACCGAACCCAAAGGTGAGCCCATTTGCTCGGCTGCCTCGGCATGCGATAGACCTTGGTAATAGCACAGTGCGAGAGACTGGCGCTGTGCTGCGGCAGACTGCCCATGCAGGCTGCAATATGCATTTGCTCAGTGGCTTCGCTTAATGCTTGCAGGGCGCTTGGGGCGGCGTCTTCATTGCTGCCGGCCAGCAGGGTCGGTGCGCGGTCTTGCGCATCGTCCTCAGTAATCAACTCATCCTCTTTGCGGCGCTTGGTTTGGCGCAGGGCATCGAGCGATTTGTTGCGCACAATCGCAATCAGCCAAGTCATGGGTGAGAGCGACTGTCCACCAAACGTGGGGCGGTATTGGGAGGCGTTTTCCAGATGTTCACGTAGGACTCTTGCAGCACGTCTTGCGCCGCCGCTTCGTTACCCAACATACGAAGCGCCACGCCAAACAGATGCGAGCTGGTGCACTCATACACCCGTGCAAAGCTTTTGTGATCTCCACGCCCAGTCGCCAGCAAGAGTTGCTGCAATTGTTGGGTGGCATCAACTGAGGTGACCATGGTGTGATGACAAATAGCTACTTAAATGATAGCACTCGGCGCATATTTCATGCTGGCTAGAGCCCTAAAATGCTTAAAATTATCACGTTAATTTATTGAGTAATTCATTCAAGCGCACGACATCCAGCGGCTTGCCCAAACCAATTGCCCCATTGACTTTGGCACTCATGCGATGCGCGAAACTGATTCTGGTTTGTGTGATGAGTTTGAGGCGGGTGCTGCCAACCAAAGGCACCACGGTCCAAGGATCACCGCCGGGCAAATCCAAATCAATCACTACGATGTCATAGCCCATACGTTGCATGCGCTCGGGGCTGAGGTAGTCTTTGGCTTCTAAGACATTGGCAGCTTCGTCAATATGTGTGATGCCAAAAGAGGCGAGTTTTGAACGCCAATACATGCGGTCTGCGTTGTCTGGCTCGGCTAAAAAGGCACGGCGCAAATCATGCTCTGGAAACATATGTGCGCCGGTTGATTCCAGCACCGAGGGCCACGTATCGCCGCCCAGATCGACATCGAGCTCGTCACGTGGGGTGAAATAATTGTCCATGGCTTGCAAGACAAACGGCCATTTGATCGGCCTTTGAAAGCTGGCCCATGCTTTTGCCGGGGAGATCGAGCCCACCCACAAAATACCTACCCCGCCGCTGGCCTCAAGCTCTTGCAAGGATTCACTGGCCTCGGGGCTGGTGCCGTCGATCAAGGCCAAGCGAGGTGCTGTGGGCGATTGGCCAGCCACCCAAGGCTCGTAGCTCCATTCACGCGCCGATTGCCGGTCTTGCGAGAGTCGAAAAGCCGTGTTCAGCGTATGCCTTTCAGTGGCAGAGAAGCCGACGACTCGAACGAATACACGTTGCATCATGGTTGAATCATAAGCGCTTGGAGGACGATTCGTGACAAATGACACAGTACAAATAGATGCATCACTGTGCGCATCACCCGATTGTGACTTGGCCGCGACACATGAGCACTCAGGCTGCGATCAGAGTTGAAGGAGTAATTGCGCCAACTGTTTGGGCGAGGGCGGTTTGGACAAAAACTCGTCGGCACCGGCCATCTTGGCGCGCATTTTGTCCAGCAGACTGGTGCGGCTGGTGATGATGTAAATCGTGGGTTGCTTGCCGCCTTGACTGCGCACCCACGCACGAATGGCTTTGCACAGCTCATAGCCGTTTTGAACGCCCATGTCGACATCCAGCAAAGCCGCGTCAAAGTGAGGCTGCGATTGCAGCAAGGCCATACCCTGCGCAACACTGGACGCTTCAAAAATGCTCACATTGCCACGCAACATCAGGCGTGAGCGCATATAGTGTCGTGCCGTGATGTCATCGTCGACCATGAGCACGCGCTTGGGCATGGGTCCATCGCCGACTAAACGTCCGTGCTTGCCGTGACCCGCCAAGATCACTTCTTGAGGAGGCGCGGCGCTTTGTGCGCTGCCTGTGACTAGCGCTGCATTCGGGGTGGCGTAAGGCGCAATTTCGGGCGGCAGGGTGCGACTGAAGTCTGTCGCTCCTGCCGCTTCAAGCTGCGCAGGGTGTAATCCTGAAGCCGGACTCATTGCGCTGGAAGCATAACTTTGCGGCAAAGCGGGCAGTTGCATTAAATCTTGCGGCAAGGTCGAGCCAGGGTCTTCATAGACCTCATCTGTGCCGATCTCCAAATAGTCGGGTAGTTCGGCATCCCTGTTTGATACGCGTTTCATCGCGCTTATTGTGTCATTTTTATCGGCATTTCAGACTTGGCCGCTGTGTTCGCAAACCCGGAATTCTCTGATTGACAAGTGCTGCAAGCCTGTAGCACCATGCGCTTGATGGACAGACGACATTTCCTTGAAACCTGCTCGGCACATGCCGCCTGCGCCCCCACGGGCTTATCGGCCAGCGCTTGCAGCAGCGCCGCGCGGGGCATCGCCAGTCTTGCCAGCCTTGCTAGCTTGTCAACCCATGCGCTGGCCGCTGACGCATTACCCAAAATTATGGCCGGGTCTTGCTCACCGATGAGCGAGGCGACCCGCTCAAAGCCAGAAGCCTCAAGCCACAGGTGAACTATATTTTTCACTACCCGTTTGAAGCCACGCCCGTCTTCTTGCTGGATTTGGGCAAAGCTGTCCCCGCCTTGAAAAAAGACACACTGAGAACTGAAGCAGGCGATGTCTACGCTTGGCCGGGCGGTGTGGGCAAGGCGCGTTCCCTGGTGGCATTCAGCGCCATTTGCGCCCATCAGTTGGTCTATCCCACCCAGCAACTGAGCTTCATCAGTTTTCGCAAAGGCAAGCCCGTTCAAGCTAGAACTCCCGATGCCGGCGCAGACTTGATCCACTGTTGCGCCGATCACAGCCAATACGATCCCGCACAAGGCGCAAAAGTCATGAGCGGCCCGGCCAAACAGCCGCTGTGCGCGGTGCTGCTGGAGCACAATGCCAAAGACGATACGCTGACTGCCTACGCCACCCTCGGCGGCGAATTGTTCGACGCGTTCTTTAAAAAATACGAGGCCAAACTCAGTATCGAGGTCGGTAGCAAAGCCCGCCAAGCTGTGGCGCAGCGCAGTGTGGTCAAAGAGCTGGAACGTTATTGCAAAAATCCGGTGAAGTGCTAATGAAGGGCATTTTTTAGGCGAAATTGGCCTCTAGCCGGCATGAAATGTGCGCGAAGTGCTACTATTTTGATAGTGTGCAAAGACTTTATCTGCGCGGCTCTGCAAGCGCATGCGGTCTGTGATTTAATACAGTGAATTAGTTTGTCATTCAACGCAGTTGCCTTCGCGCAATCCTCACTCCATGAGCCCAACTCCCGAGATTTCTGAAGTCAAGCCAGAGGCCGTAGCGGGCCAATTTGTGAGCTACGCTGGCTCGCCGTTTGAGCTGTTTCAGCCCTATCCACCGGCTGGTGACCAGCCGACGGCGATTGCGCAGTTGGTCGAAGGCGTGCGCGATGGCGAGGCGTTTCAAACCCTGCTTGGCGTGACGGGATCGGGCAAGACCTACACCATGGCCAACGTAATTGCACAATGCGGACGGCCAGCGATTGTGTTTGCACCGAATAAAACTTTGGCGGCGCAGCTTTATTCAGAATTCCGCGAATTCTTCCCGAAGAATGCGGTGGAATATTTCGTGAGCTATTACGACTATTACCAGCCCGAGGCCTATGTGCCGCAGCGTGATTTGTTCATTGAAAAAGATTCAGCCATCAATGAGCATATTGAGCAGATGCGCCTCTCGTGCACGAAATCCATTCTTGAGCGAAGAGATGTGATCATTGTGGCGACTGTTTCTGCGATTTACGGTATTGGCGAGCCCGAGAGCTATCACCGCATGATCATGACGCTGCGTGTGGGCGACAAGCTGGGGCAGCGTGATGTGATTGGGCAGCTGATTCGCATGCAATACCAGCGCAATGAGCAGGATTTTCGCGCGGAAAATTTCGCGTGCGTGGCGATACGATTGATGTGTTCCCCGCCGAGCATTCGGAGCTGGCGATTCGGATTGAATTATTTGATGATGAGATTGAAAGTCTCTCACTCTTCGATCCGCTCACTGGCCGCATTCGCCAGAAAAATCCCGCGATTCACGGTCTATCCCAGCAGCCATTACGTCACGCCACGCGACAAGGTATTGATGGCGGTTGAGACGATCAAGCTTGAGCTGGATGAGCGACTCAAAGAACTCGTGGGGATGGGTAAGCTAGTAGAGGCCCAGCGCTTGGAGCAACGCACGCGCTTTGATTTGGAAATGCTCTCCGAAGTGGGCCATTGCAAGGGCATTGAGAATTACACGCGCCATCTCTCAGGCGCACCGCCCGGCGCACCGCCGTCTACGCTCACGGATTACATGCCTAAAGACGCGCTGATCTTCTTAGACGAGAGCCACCAAATGATGGGGCAACTCAGCGCGATGTACAACGGGGATCGTTCGCGCAAAACCACGTTGGTGGAATATGGTTTCCGCCTGCCAAGCGCGTTGGACAACCGGCCACTCAAGCTTGAAGAATTTGAGCAGCGCATGCGGCAAAGCATTTTGTAAGCGCAACTCCAGCGGCTTATGAGAAGGAGCATGCGGGCAAGGTGGTGGAGCAGGTGGTTCGGCCCACCGGCTTGGTCGATCCCGAAGTGGAGGTGCGGCCGGCGACGCATCAGGTCGATGATGTGCTGCAAGAAATTCGCATTCGCGTGGAGAAAAATGAGCGCGTCTTGATCACCACTTTAACGAAGCGCATGGCCGAGCAACTCACGGATTATTTGAGCGACAACGGCGTGAAAGTGCGCTATTTGCACAGCGATGTGGATACGGTGGAGCGCGTGGAGATTTTGCGCGATTTGCGCCTCGGCGCGTTTGATGTGCTCGTTGGCATCAATTTGCTGCGCGAAGGTTTGGATATTCCAGAAGTCTCGCTGGTGGCGATTTTGGATGCGGATAAAGAAGGTTTCTTACGCGCTGAACGAAGCCTGATTCAAACCATTGGCCGCGCTGCCCGCAACCTCAATGGCCGTGCGATTTTGTATGCTGATCGCATCACCGATTCCATGAAAAAAGCCATGGACGAGACCGAACGCCGCCGCATCAAGCAAACGCAATTCAACCTTGACAACGGCATCACGCCCATGAGTATCGTCAAAAAAGTGCGTGATTTGATTGATGGCGTGTACAGTGAAAAAGCCAGCAAAGAAATGGCCAAACGCGATTTGGATCGCGCGGCGGTGGAAGACATGAGCGAGCGCGATGTGGGCAAACGCATCAAGCAGCTCGAAAAGCAAATGCTAGAACACGCAAAGAATCTCGAATTCGAGAAAGCCGCTCGCGTGCGCGATCAACTGTCGCTGCTGCGAGAGCAGGCGTTTGGCGCGACGGGAACTGACAATATTATTCCTATTACGCGCTGATAGTTTTAATTCAGACAGCTGGACGCGAAATTCGCGTCCGGCTGTTGGTATTTGAATCGACGCTTAATCAATCAAGTAGATTCAGCAGCCCAAACTAATCGCCTGCATCGTGCGCCCAGTTTTGGCATCAGTGATCACCACATTGATCTGACGCGGGTGGGTTTTGCCGCTCGTGATGGTTGGTGCGAGGCTGCTGAACTTCAAAGTTTGAGCACCACTGAATTGCCCCAGTGGCACATACTGGCGCACCACGAAATCGTTGGTGAGCGTCTCACCTTTGTTTTCACCCGCTGTGACTTTGCTCAGGTGTTCGTGTTCGGTCACGGTGAAGTAGGCTGTCCAAGGCGTTGCGCCGAGATGCGCAGCAGGCTCAATCGCGGCTTCAAAGCGGTTGGCTTCAAGCTGCTTGAGTGCGATGCTGGCCTGAGCGGTTTCTTTGGTGGCAATCAAGGCGCTGCTGCCGCCCACATCACGTACCGTAATGCCGTTTTTGGCGATTTGCGGTGTGTAAATGCTATTTAAACGCGTGCGAGCAGACAACTCTCGCTGGCGCTGGGTGTAAATCGGCGCGGCGAAGCGGTCTTTCCAGCCGATGTAATCCCAATAGTTCACATGAAAAGCTTGCGCGACAACCTTGCCTTCTTTGTGCGCCATCTTCAAGGTTGAAAGCCAAGCGTCAGCCGGTGGGCAGGAGCTACAGCCTTCGGAGGTGTACAGCTCCACGACAGGGGTGAGCGTGTTGGATGACTTGACAGAACAAGATTCCATAGAAAATACGGCACTAGCCGGCAAGAATACTGCGCTGAGTGCTATGGAAATGAGAGTCGGGCGTGAGGCGATCATGGCAGCTCCTGAACTGAGATGCCTGTTGGTCAGGGAATGTGGGTGGAACTTACAGATCTTTTGTTTCGCGTAGGCTTTTGCGCGTTGGAATGGGGCGTGCGATGTTGTGGTGTGATGGTGTTTTGGTGTGAGAGGAGTTGCGTGCCATCAGTTTTACTAAGCGAACAAATTTTTGCGTTCTAACATTCGCGCACCCACACGCCGCAAGGTGCGGTGGTCGTGATAGGAATTGGCGGCGCGGCCATTCGCGCTCGCTAGGGTTTCAGCGTGAAAACTAGGTCAGTAACGCCGAGCCTCTTAGCAGACCATGCAAGCCCCTGCGCGAGGTGCTAGCCGCCAATTTCTATCGCGTCCACCGTGCCAACGTACAGAGGCAGCACGAAACAGAACCAAAGCGTACCAAGCCATGCCATGCCGTGCCAATGTACAAAACTCTGCACGAAAGAAGCAGCACAGAAGCAAGTTAAGCAGTCAACTTGTCCTGCGTCCGCAATTCAAAATCGCTCGCATCATGCCGCTCATGCAACTGCTCAGAAGGCGAGCCCTGCACACGATTGACCATGCGCCCACGCTTGACCGCAGGCCGCACGTCCAGCTCTTGCGCCCAACGCACAACGTTTGTGTACGTGTGGACTTGCAAGAATTCTCCCGCGTTGTACGAGCGCCCCAGCACCATTTGCCCATACCACGGCCAAATCGCCATATCAGCAACCGTGTAATCCTCGCCGCAAATGAAATGCCGCTCGGCCAATAGTTTGTCGAGCACATCGAGCTGGCGTTTGGTTTCCATCGCATAGCGGTCAATCGCGTATTCGATTTTCTCCGGCGCATAAGCATAAAATGCCCAAAGCCGCCGCCCACAAACGGCGCACTGCCCATCTGCCAAAAGAGCCAAGAAAGACATTCTGCGCGAGCGGATACCTCAGTTGGCAAAACGCGCCAAATTTCTCCGCCAAATGCATCAAGATCGCGCCCGATTCAAACACGCGAATCGGCGCGGCCGGATTGCTGCGATCCATCAACGCGGGAATTTTGGAGTTCGGATTGATCTGCACAAAGCCGCTGCCAAACTGCGCACCATCATTGATGCGAATGAGCCAGGCATCGTATTCAGCGCCTGGGTGGCCAGCGGCCAGCAGCTCTTCGAGCATCACCGTCACTTTCACGCCATTGGGCGTTCCAAGTGAATACAGCTGAAACGGATGTTTGCCCACAGGCAGCTCTTTGTCATGCGTGGCACCTGAAACAGGCCGGTTGATACTGGCAAATGCGCCGCCGTTTGAGGCAGGGGGATTCCAGATTTTTGGAGGGGTGTAGGGTGTCAATGTGTTCATGCCCCCTATCATGCCGCAGATTGCTATATCGTGCAGTTTTGAGGTGTTTTAGGTCTCTAGCCGGCATGAAATATGCGCGGAGTGCTATGTTAAGTATAGCAAAAGAGGCTGGCGACTCAGGCCATCGCCCCCAAATACCACGCATGAAAATGTTGCATGCCGTCTTCCATCGGGCTTTGATAGGGGCCTGATTGATTGTCGCCGCGTGCGTGCAAGGCTTTGCGGCCGGCATCCATGCGCAGGGCGATCTCGTCGTCTTCTTCGCAGGTCTCCATGTAGGCGGCCTGTTGTGCTTCGATGAAATGCGGTTCAAAAGCGCAGATTTCCTCGGGGTAGAAAAACTCCACCAAGTTCAAAGTGCTTTGCGGACCGCGCGGATACAGTGTGCTGACGGTGAGTACATGCGGATACCACTCGACCATGATGGTGGGGTACAGCGTGAGCCAGATTGCGCCGTGCGCGGGCGGCTGGCCATTGCGGTAACTGAGCACTGCATCGTGCCAGCGTTGATACACCGCGCTGCCGGGCTTGCCCAGCTTGTCTGCCACACCCACTGTTTGCAAGCTCCACTGTTTGCCGTATTGCCATTGCAAATCATCGCAAGCAACGAACTGGCCTAGGCCGGGGTGGAAAGGGCCAACGTGGTAATCCTCTAAATAGACTTCGATGAAAGTCTTCCAGTTGTAGGCGCAGTCGTGCGCAATCGCGCGATGAAATTGATAGCCAGAAAAATCTAAATCTTTGGCCTGCGGCAGACTCGCCAGCAGAGTTTTTAAATCGGTGCATGAGGCATCATGAGAGCCTGTGGCGGATTTGCTGGCATCGAACTGTAGGCCGTTCCACGCTTGCAGGGGATAGTTGTTCAAATGCAGGCAAGGGTCTTGCGCAAAATGCGGTGCGCCGATCAAGGTGCCGGTGGGCTGGTTGCCAGAAGTGTCATATGTCCAGCGGTGCAGGGGACAGATGATGTTGGGCTGATTCTGATGCCCTCTGCCGTGCAGCATGATGGCTTGGCGGTGACGGCAGACGTTGGAAATCAGCTCAATGCGCGAGCCGCCAGCGGCATCGGGTGTGTGCATGAGCACACGACCTTCGCCTTCCTGGGGCAGGGCGTAGTAGTCACCCACAGCAGGCACGGCCAATGCATGCCCCGCGTACTTTGGCGCATGTGCAAAAATTCTCTGCTGCTCCTGTCGGAACACGGCATCAGAAAAATAGGACTCAACCGAGAGCGGCGCGAGGCTTAAATCGGCAAGGTGACGAGAAACGCTCAAGTCGGTCATGTTTGGCAACCCTCATGAACCAGAGGCCGGGAGTGGAAAAATAAAAACAGCCACCCAAACGTGGCTGAAGGATTAGATTTTACCCTCCAGTTCACGCAGCCTTCACCGCCACCTGCGAGCCAGCGCCTAAAATTAGGCTTTACGGTAAAAAACACATGCCCCAAGCCCCTTTTGCTCTAACTGACGCATCTACTGCTCCAACAGCTGCCTCCGATCTGACCTACGAAGAGGCTTTGCATGAACTGGAAGCTTTGGTTTCGCAAATGGAGTCGGGCCAGATGCCGCTCGATGGCCTGTTGTCTGGCTATCAGCGGGGCATTGAGCTACTGGGCACTTGTCGCGGCAAGCTGGCAGCGGTGGAACAACAAATTAAACGGCTCGATGGCCAAGCTTTGCAGGAATAACGACGATGGGATGGACTTTTGAGGCTTGGAACGAGGTCAAGTGTGCGCAGGTGGAAGCCGCGCTTGCGCAGTGGGTGCCAGAACAAGCGCCTGCGGATTTGGGGCAAGCCATGCGCTATGCCGTGCTTGGCGGTGGCAAGCGCTTGCGGCCACTCTTGGCAATGGCGGCTTGCGAAAGCGTGCAAGGCGAAGTGCATGCGGCCTTGCGTGCGGGTTGCGCGGCCGAGTTGATTCATGCCTACAGCTTGGTGCACGACGATATGCCTTGCATGGACAACGATGTTTTGCGACGCGGCAAGCCCACTGTGCATGTGAAATTTGGCCAAGCCAGCGCCTTGCTCGCAGGCGATGCCTTGCAGGCGCTGGCCTTTGAGCTGCTCACGCCGCAAGATGGCAGTGTGAGCGCTGCAGTGCAGGCGCAGTTGTGTGGCCTTTTGGCGCGCGCGGCAGGTGAGGCGGGCATGGCAGGAGGTCAAGCGATTGATTTGGCCAGCATTGGTCAGCAGTTGAGCCAAGCGCAGCTGCGGCGCATGCATGAGCTGAAAACTGGTGCGCTCTTGCAAGCCAGCGTGATGATGGGCGCGGCATGCGGTAACGCCTCAAAAGCGCAGTTGACCGCGCTGCAAAGCTACGGGCAGGCCATTGGCTTGGCTTTTCAAGTGGTGGACGACATTTTGGACGTGACCGCCGATTCGGCTACCTTGGGCAAAACTGCGGGTAAAGATGCACTGGCTGGCAAACCGACTTATGTGAGCATTTTGGGCATGCAGCCTTCGCAAGACTTGGCCAAGCATTTGCACTTGCAGGCGCTGGCTGCTTTGAAGACGGGCGAACTACAGCAGACGCAAGCGCTGCACGCGTTGGCCGATTGGGTGGTGGCCCGTGCGTATTGAGCAATTTTTAAGCGAAATTGGCATATCGCCGGCATGAAATATGCGCCGAGTGCTATTAAATATATAGTGAATCAATTCGCAGTAAATACTTGAGTTAGCAATGAATCTTCTCAACCAAATCAACAGCCCCGCCGATCTGCGCGGCCTAGCTCGTGCACAATTGCCTGAATTGGCCGACGAGTTGCGCGAGCATGTCTTGCAATCTGTCTCCAAAACTGGCGGGCATTTAAGCTCCAATCTCGGCACGGTGGAATTGACGATTGCCTTGCACTACGTCTTCAACACACCTGAAGATCGCCTCGTATGGGACGTGGGTCATCAAACTTATCCGCACAAAATTCTCACGGGTCGGCGCGATCAAATGCACACGCTGCGCCAGCTCGGAGGCATCAGCGGCTTTCCGCGCCGCGATGAAAGCGAATACGACACCTTTGGTACCGCCCATTCGTCCACCTCGATTTCTGCTGCACTCGGCATGGCCATTGGTGCTAAAATCAGGGTATGGCGCGTCACAGCGTGGCCATTATTGGTGATGGCGCGATGACGGCGGGCATGGCGTTTGAGGCGATGAACAATGCTGGTGTGCAGCCTGGTTTGCCGCTGCTGGTGGTGCTCAACGACAACGACATGAGCATCTCACCGCCCGTAGGCGCTTTGAACCGCTATTTAGCGCAACTGATGAGCGGGCGTTTTTATGCGGCTGCAAAAAACATGGGCAAGCAGGTCTTAAAGCCATTGCCCTCGCTGTTTGAATTGGCCAAACGGGTGGAAGAGCAGGCTAAGGGCTTGGTGCTGCCAGCCACTTTATTTGAGAAATTTGGTTTTAACTACATCGGCCCAATTGATGGACATGATCTGAACACGCTCGTGCCGATGCTAGAAAATGTCAAGCAACTCATGGCCAAAGGCGCAGGACCGCAGTTTTTGCATGTGGTGACGAAAAAAGGGCAGGGCTACAAGTTGGCTGAAGCGGATCCCATTGCGTATCACGGACCGGGTAAGTTCGATCCTGCGGTGGGTTTGACTAAATCGACGACACTTTCCAAGCCCACTTTCACGCAAATCTTTGGTCAGTGGCTGTGCGACATGGCTGCGCAGGACAGTCGTCTTGTGGGCATCACCCCTGCGATGCGCGAAGGCTCTGGGATGGTGGAGTTTGAAAAGCGCTTCCCACAGCGGTATCACGATGTTGGCATTGCCGAGCAGCATGCGTTGACCTTTGCCGCTGGCTTGGCGTGCGAGGGCATGAAGCCTGGTGGTGGCGATTTATTCGACGTTTTTGCAGCGGGCTTATGACCAGCTGATTCACGATGCAGCGATTCAAAAGTTGCCGATGGTGCTGGCACTCGATCGTGCGGGTCTCGTGGGCGCAGACGGTGCAACGCATGCGGGCGCATATGATATCGCCTATTTGCGCTGCATTCCGCATGTGAGCGTGGCTTGTCCAGCAGATGAATCAGAATGCCGCGCCTTGCTCACGACGGCGTTTGAGCAAGATCATATAGTGGCGGTACGTTATCCCCGAGGCGCGGGTGTGGGCAAAGTGCCATCCGCGAGCTTAGACGGCCTGTCATTTGGCAAAGGCGTCATTGCCCGGAAAGGCAAAAAATCGCGATTCTGTGCTTTGGCACTTTGCTGTATCCCTCTTTGGAAGCGGCTGAGAAACTCGGTTGCACGGTGGTCAATATGCGCTGGGCCAAGCCCTTGGATGAAGCACTGCTGCGCGAAGTGGCGCTGTCGCATGAGGGCCTGGTGACGTTGGAGGACGGCTGCGTGATGGGTGGCGCAGGTTCTGCCGTGCTGGAGGCCTTGCAGCGGATGCAATTGACCAAAGCCGTGCTCATGCTCGGGCTGCCCGACCAGTTCATCGAGCATGGTGATCCTGCCAAGCTGATGGCCATGCAGGGTTTGGATGCCCGGGGTATTGAGGCATCAGTTTGCCAGCGCTATGGGTTTTGAGCCAACGGGTGGCCTGCACAGTTAAACCCAGATTTCCCATTAGGCGGCACTTCGTGCCTACGCGGGTGCTCGCGAATGGTTTTCGGTCATTTTTGCGCCAATTTTCTCGCCCGTAGCACCGCTACGGTCTCCAAAATTGGCGCAAAACTGCCTCGAAACCCATTTCGCGATCATCCCGCGTCCTAACAGGAAATCTGGGTTGAAAATTTTCCAATCGAAGGCTGCGTCGATGAGCAGTCTGACAAAAGCCTGAAGCCAGTGACTTGTAGGGGCTTTGTCGAGGGAAAACCCCCAACATGCACGAGAGGTGCGTTCATACAATCCGAATTGACTTAAACAGTCCTCGCTGGCTGCGCATTGCTGCAAAACTGGCGAGATGTTCAACGAGGCGGATTGTATTTTGCATACCGTCTCATACAAGGAGATTCCCTCAATGGATCGTCGTGTTGCTCTTAAAAACGCCGGTATCGCCGGTGTCCTCGCAGCAGGTGTTGCACCTGCTGTACATGCCCAGGAAACCATTCGTTGGCGCCTGGCTTCCAGCTTTCCCAAGGCGCTGGACACCATCTATGGTGCTGCTGAAACTTTTGCCAAGAAAGTAGGCGAAATGTCTGGCGGTAAGTTCCAGATTTCTGTGCACCCCGGTGGCGAACTGATGCCCGCAATCGCCGGTATGGTAGACAACATTCAAAAGGGCACGACCGAGATGGTGCACACCGCGCCGTACTACTTCTTCGGTGTGAACGATGCGTTTGCTCTGGGCTGCGCGATTCCTTTCGGCCTCAACAGCCGCCAGATGACCGCTTGGATGTACCAAGGCAATGGACTCAAGCTCATGCGTGAGTTTTATGCCAAATACAACATCGTGAACTTCCCGATGGGTAACACTGGCGCACAAATGGGCGGTTGGTATCGCAAAGAGATCAAAACCGTGGCTGACATGAAGGGCCTGAAATTCCGCGTGGGCGGTTTCGCTGGAAAAGTAGCTACGCGTCTGGGCGTGGTGCCACAAAACATTCCGGGCGGCGAGATTTATCAAGCCCTGGAAAAAGGCACGATTGATGCAGCCGAGTGGGTCGGTCCGTATGACGACCAAAAACTGGGCTTCAACAAAGTGGCTCCGTTCTACCACTACCCAGGCTGGTGGGAGGGCGGTCCTCAGTTGGATGCTTTTGTCAACAAAGCAGCCTATGACAAACTCTCCAACGAGAACAAAGCCATCATCGAATCAGCTGCTGCCTATGCGCACACCGATATGCAAGCCAAGTACGATGCGCTCAACCCCAATGCGCTCAAGCAATTGGTGGCCGCCAAAGTCAAACTCGCGCCTTTCCCCAAGGCTGTGATGGACGCAGCTTTCAAAGAAGCCATGGCTTTGTACAGCGAGTTGTCTGCTTCAAACCCAGACTTCAAGAAAATCTATGCTGACTACTCTGCTTTCCGCCGCGATCAGAACCTCTGGTTCCGCTTCACGGAAATGCGTTTCGACCAGTTTATGCAATCGCAGAAGCTCTAAGTCTTGGCATCCTCTTTGAGTACCTTCGGGTGCTCAAGAGAGATAAAAAACCGCGCTAATCAGCGCGGTTTTTTTGTTGCCTGAAATCCAGTGGGTTACTTGGACTTTTTCTCTTTTTCTAAAGCTTCTTCCAAAGCCTTCATCGGATCGTCAGACTCTTTTTCGGCCTTTTCATCCTTAGGCTTCAAAGGGTCGTTGGCCTCGTTACTGGTTTTTCCTCGCCTTCTTCCTTCTCCTCACCTTCTTTGGGCTCTTCGGCTTGAGGAATTTGGAGCTGTTCGAGCACTTGGTCTGTGCTGAGTTTTTCTACCTTTTCAATCCCGCCTGTGACCAGCTGAGGAAAGGCCATGATAGCGGCCACCATCGTCACCTGCAACACGAGGAATGCGATAGAGCCTTTGTAAATTTCTGGTGTCGTCACAGCGGGAATTGTTTGCCCAGTGATACGGTCTTTATAGGCCACTTTGGCTGCCACCGAACGCAAGTAAAACAGCGCAAAACCGAAGGGCGGTGTCAGGAAGGAGGTTTGCAGATTCATTGCCAAAATCACGCCAAACCAAATCATCACATCGTCAATAGGCACGCCAGGCATGATGCTGGGCAAAATTTTCTCAGCCACAGGCGCAAGCAAGGGCACTACGATGAAGGCGATTTCAAAGAAGTCGATGAAGCAGCCCAAGATGAACACCAAAATGTTCACCACAATCATGAAGCCCCAAGCACCGCCGGGCATGTCTTTGAACAAACCTTCTACCCAGAAATGCCCATCAGCAGCATTGAAGGTGAAGCTGAATACGGTTGAGCCGATTAAGATGAACAGCACGAAACTAGCCAATTTGGCCGTGTTTTCCATGGCTTGCAGCAAAATGCTTTTGCCCAAGCGGCCATTGAAAAAAGCCAGAATCAGCGCTCCCAACGCACCCATCGCGCCACCTTCGGTGGGCGTGGCAACACCCAAAAAGATTGTGCCGAGCACCAAGAAGATCAAGATGAGCGGCGGCATGAGCACGAAGGTCACGCGTTCAGCGAGCTTGGAGAACAAGCCCATCCTAGTGATGCGGTTGAGCAAAGACAAGCCCAGGCCAACAAACGATGCAATCGTCATCGACAAAATGATGATTTCGTCTTTAGGCGCGGCATTGGGACGCTCAATGAATTGCGAGAGCACTTGATTGTGAACTTGTGCCCAAGCCCAGCCAGCAACTGCACACAGGGCAAGCAACACCAACAGCGATTTGTGACCCGAAGCGCCATTGGCTTCTTTGTAAATACGTGCCTCTGGTGGCAGCGGCGGCACCATTTTCGGGCGGAAGATTGCCACGACCACGATAAACAGCACATAAAGACCAACAAGGAGCAAACCCGGGATGATTGCGCCTTGGTACATATCGCCTACTGAGCGACCCAACTGATCCGCCAAAACAATCAGCACGAGCGAAGGCGGAATGGCTTGCGCGAGCGTGCCCGAGGCAGTGATCGTACCGGTGGCAATCACGCGGCTGTAGCCATAACGCAGCATGATAGGCAAGGAGATCAAGCCCATGGAAATCACGGCGGCGGCCACCACGCCCGTGGTTGCAGCCAACAAAGCACCCACCAAAATCACTGCAATCGCTAAACCACCGCGCAGTGGGCCAAATACTTGCCCCACAGTTTCCAGCAAGTCTTCGGCCATGCCGCTTCGTTCCAGAATAATCCCCATGAAGGTGAAGAAGGGAATCGCCAGCAGCGTATCATTTTGCATAATTCCGAACACGCGCGAGGGCAGGGCTTGGAACAAGTTTTGCGGGAAAAGCCCCGCTTCCATGCCAACAAAGCCAAAGGCTAATCCAGTGGCTGCTAGGCCAAAGGCCACAGGAAAACCAGTTAGCAACAGCACAAACAGGCCGGCAAACATCAGGGGCACAAAATTTTGGGCGAGAAAGGTGGCTTCTTGCATATCGGTCTCTTTGAATCGTTTGTTTGATGTCGCGCGTTAGGCTTTGCCGCTTTGGAGTTTGTCCAGCAGCTCTTTTTCGAGGCGTTCAGCAGCCAATTGATCGTCGCTCTTGGCGTGATCGCCTCCAATTGGATCGTCAAGTTGACCGCGCAGGAAGGCCAGGCGTTTGATCAATTCAGACACGCCTTGCAAAGCCAGCAAAGCAAAACCCACCGGGATGAGCAAATAAGCGGGCCACCGAATCAAGCCTCCTGCATTTTGGCTCATCTCGCCGCTGTTAAATGCACTCATAAAGAATGGCCAGCTCAAGAGGATGAGCAAAATGCAAAGTGGGAACAACACCAACACGATGCCGCCGACATCAATCCAGTTGCGTGTGCGCGCAGAAAGTCGAGAAGAGATGAAGTCGATGCGCACATGCGAATTCTTCAAGAAACCATAGCCGGCACCGAGCATGAAAACTGCGGCAAAAAGATACCACTGAATTTCCAGCAAGCCATTGGAGCTGATGTCAAATGCTTTGCGCACGATAGCGTTGCCTGCGCTGATTAACGTGGTGAGCAGTACGAGCCACATACTGAGTTTTCCGATTAGCGTGTTCAGTCGATCAATCAGCCCCGAGAGGGACAAGAGTCCTGTCATGGTGTATCTCCAAAAATAAATGGTTGTCGGCGGGTGCACGAAGTCATACGCTGAACATTTGTTCGTATTGTCACAGGTATGGCTGATGCAGCTCTGGCAAAAGCCTGACGTAGTGATCTAGGGTAATCCCTTGAGACGCAGTGTCAACCTAGAAAAGCTCACGTCTGAAGTAGCCCATTATTTGCACAAGGTTTGTCTAAGTCAAGGATAATCAAAGCCGAGCACTTCTTTGCATCTGCTTGAAAATGAAATTCCATCATGCCAGTCAGTGCTCCCGCAAGCGCCAACCTCATTGATTCGCCCGGCATTCGCCAAGCGGATGCAAATGTGCTGTCTTTGGCCTTGATTGATGCCCGAAACCGCAGTTTGCATTTGATGTCGGATTTTGAGCGCTTGGTACCTGACTTGCGTTTTGCCAAAGATTTATCCGTGCCGCGCATGAGTGAGGTCTTACCACCCGTATGGATGCTGGGGCATGTGGGCTGGTTTCAGGAGTATTGGGTAGGGCGTAACACGCAGCGTCATTTGGGGCTGCAATGCCCGCCGCAGCCTACGCTGTTAGCCTCGATTGAGCCGCAGGCCGACCGTTGCTTTGATCCGCGTCTGATTTCTCGCCCTGAGCGCTGGACGCTGAAATTACCAGATTTGGCGACGATCAAAAGCTACTTGCTCGAAACGCTAGAAAGCACGCTGGAGCTTCTGGAAAAGGCGGCAGACACCGATCAGGGTCTTTATTTCTTTCGTCTAGCGCTCGCGCGTGAGGATCAAATGGGCGAACAGTTTGTGGTGATGGCGCAAGCCTTGGGTTTGAAATTTCCTGCACCTGCGCTGTCTGTGCGTGCTCCACGCGAGGCGATCAGCGTACCGTCGTGCACTTGGAACATGGGTGCGCAGGACGGTGGTTTTGCGTTTGACATGAATCGCCGCAACATGCAGTCCAGGTGCCTGAGTTTGAGATAGATGCGCAGGTGGTGAGCTGGGCGCAATACACAGAGTTTGTCGACGATGGAGGCTATGACCGGCCCGAGCTATGGAGCGAGACGGGTCGCCAATGGCAGCGGGAAGTCTCAGCAGGTATGGGCAAAGAGTTTGGCCGCCGAGCACCGCGCTATGTGGAGCAAATCGGCAGTGCCTTTGGCGCCGTATTGGCGCTGCGCTTTGGGCTGATGCAACGCATGGCAGGCAGTGCGCCCGTGACACATGTGACTTGGCATGAGGCCAATGCCTATGCCCGTTGGGCAGGGCGCAGACTTCCTACAGAGGTGGAATGGGAAATTGCCGCAAATCGTTTACAAGGGCAGGGCTTTGCTTGGGGCGATGTGTGGGAATGGACGAGTAATACCTTTCGCCCCTATGAGGGCTTTGCTGCTTCGCCTTGGGTGCAGGGCAGCACGGTACATTTTGAGCATTGCAAAACCTTGCGCGGCGCAAGCTGGGCAACGCGCGAGCGCATGAAGATACCGAGTTTCCGCGGCTTCGCACGGCCAGCGCGTGATGGTGGATTTTTTGGTTTTCGTACTTGTTCGTCGTGAGTTCTAGGCATCTTCTTTGAGCTGTAGCCCGCCTATCACAGCTTTGCTAACAACCTGATACTTTAAAAACCCTCAATGACCGCATACTCCACATGTGGCGACCCGAGGAAATCGAACTTCTGTCCAGCTCATAGCTCTTCCATCGAGCATTAGCAAACGTCCTGCCAGCGACGAGCCGGTGCCGATCAGGAGCTTCAATGCTTCTGCCGCTTGCATGCTGCCGATGATGCCCACTAAGGGCGCGAATACACCCATCACAGCGCATCGTACCTCCTCTAACTCGCTGCTGGGCGGAAATAAGCAGGCATAGCAAGGCGATGTGTTGGAGCGCGGATCAAACACGCTGATCTGTCCATCCCACTGAATGGCCGCACCACTGACTAATGGTTTTTTGTGTTTTACGCACGCGCGGTTGACCGCATGACGCGTGACAAAGTTATCGCAGCAATCGAGCACCACGTCAGCGAGCGCAACCAAGCGATCCAGCATCGCGTGATCAGCTCGCTCTGTGATGCAATCCACCTGCACTTGTGGATTGATTTCCGCTATAGATTGCATAGCACTCCGCGCTTTATTCATGCCGGCTCGTGCCATATTATGAGCAATTTGTCGTTGCAAATTCGTCAGATCAACCACATCGTTGTCGATTACTGTGATATGACCGACACCCGCTGTGCCTAAATAGAGCAGGGCAGGTGAACCAAGGCCACCAGCGCCGATCACCACAACACGAGAAGCGAGCAAACGCGCTTGCCCCTCGATGCCGATGTCATTGAGCAAGATATGGCGCGAATAGCGCAGCAGTTGATCGTCATTCATAGCGCAATGATAGCCAGCTTGTACGGGTGTAAGAAGCATGGCATCGCCGACGACTCTTTGCAATGTTCCATAAAAAAGCCGATGCGGAGTCCGTGAGCCTAAGCTTTGTGCAACGTGCACAACCCTTACGTGATGCTTTACAGCGTCACGGCCAGATGACACCGCAGCAAACGGCTTCTCGGCGCTGGGCGATTGGCTGCGTGTCGCTGGAGGTGACGCAGCGCTGCAATTTGGATTGCACCTTGTGCTATTTATCGGAGCATTCGGAGGCTGTCCACGATCTTCCTTTAGAAGAAATTTTTCGTCGCATTGATGCGATTGCCCAGCAATACGGGCCGCGAACTGATATTCAAATCTCGGGAGGGGATCCCACGCTTCGCGATCATGCTCAATTGCAGCAAATCGTGGCCTATATCCGCGAAAAAGACATGCGTTCTTCGCTTTTTACCAATGGCATTTTGGCTAGTCGCGAGCTGCTAAAGCGCTTGCGTGATGCGGGCTTGTCCGATGTGGCATTTCATGTGGATATGACTCAGCAACGCCAAGGCTATGCCGATGAGCGCTCGCTCAATACTTTGCGACTCGCATATATCGAACGCGCCAGAGGCTTGGGTCTGAGCGTTTTTTTCAACACAACAATTTACACCGAAAATTTGTCCGATGTGTCGATGCTGGCTGCATTTTTTGCGCTGCACAGCGATGTCGTGCAGCTTGTGTCATTCCAAATTCAAGCAGAAACAGGGCGTGGTGTGTTGGGCTCGCACAGCGGTGCACTCACACAACAAGGCATGATGCAACGTATCCAAGAAGGCGTGGGCACACCGCTCAATTGGGATGCTTTGCAAGGCGGACATACACTGTGTAACCGCTATTCAGTGGCTATGGTGCTGCCCCAAGCAAAAGGCGGCTGGCGTGCACATGATTTGTTTTTTGATGGCGCATTCATAGCCCAAGTCATGCGCGAGACGGCGCATGTGATCATGCCAAGAGGTAAGCCACTGCGCTCCGCATGGATTTGGACTCGCGCGGTGCTTGCGCAGCCAGTGCTTGCTATGCAGGGTTTTTCTTGGCTCGCTCGTCTGATACGACGGCTAGGCTCTGATGTGTGGCGATTGCCTCGTGCCCGCAAGATCAGTTTTTTCATTCACAATTTCATGGATGCCAAGGCATTGGATCAGGAGCGGCTAGATTGTTGCGTGTTTATGGCCGCTGGTCCCGAGGGGTTGCTTCCGATGTGTCAATTCAACGCGCAGCGCGATGCCCATTTGCTCAAAGCCATACAGTTAAAAGATGGCTCTGTCTGGCAGCCACTTTTAGGGCGAACAGATCCTGAGCAATCCACCCAGCACACGGTCAGAGCAGACAGCCAAGGCTTGGTCAGTTACCCCATCAAATACCTCAAAGGCCGTTCGCGCGTGCACGCCATGAGCGAGCGACGCAAACGAGCATCCTCATGATCATTTCTTCATCTCTTCGCTTGTTACTTGTTTTTTTCTGCATGATCATCACAGGATGTGCTACCCATGTGAACTTGCCGGGTACTTTTTCGCAAGACGCAGGCGAACATAACGCAATACCTTCTCGCGCGGCGGCACATGCTGCGTGGGCGCGGGTGTTGGCAACTCATGTGGACGCGCGTGGTTTTGTCGATTTTGCGGCACTCGCGATTGCACCCCAGGATTTGCACCTGATGGTGCGCTATGTGGCTGCTGTAAAGCCAGAGGGCATTGCA
>JAAUOI010000186.1 GCA_012036375.1 Allobrachymonas sp.
AGGCCATGGATCTGCTCAACAGCGTGGTCAAGCCAAGCTCGGCCGCCATCGAGGTGGTGGGCGACGCGCGCATCTGCAAGGTGAGCATCGTCGGCATCGGCATGCGCAGCCACGTCGGCGTGGCCAGCCGCATGTTCAAGTGCCTCAGCGACGAAGGCATCAACATCCAGATGATTTCCACTTCCGAGATCAAGACCTCGGTGGTGATCGACGAGAAATACATGGAGCTGGCAGTTCGTGCGCTGCATAAGGCATTTGACTTGGATCAACCAGCGACTTGACATTTAGCTAAACAGCTTCTAAAAAACCGCCTCGAATAGGCGTTTTTTATTTTCTAGATCTGAGCAACTTGCTGATTTTAAAATTACAATCATTATTATGTAAAGTTAAAAACATAGTTAAATCAAGCTCTTACGATAAAACTCAGATTGAATAGCCCGACGCAATCAATTCTGCCCCATCAAGCGCACTACTCGCTGGGGATACGGGATCTCAATTTGGGCTGTACGCAAGGCGTGAAGAACTGCGATATGCACCTCACTTTTCACGTTGAGTTGCCCGTTTTCGGGATCGCTGATCCAAAAGCACAAGCTAAACTCAAGCCCGTCTGCCGCGAACTGCGCCAAATGTGCTATTGGTGCAGGATCTTTCAAAACACGCTCACTGCCGCCGGCGCAATCACACAAAATCTTTTGCACCTGAGCCACATCACTGTCATACCCCACGGTGATGTTGGTGACGACCAAGACTTTAGGATCGGATAAAGACAGGTTCTCAACCCGCTCTGTGATCACTTTTTCGTTCGGCACAATGGCTTCGCGGCCATTGACACTGCGGATCATGGTGTAGCGGGTTTTGATGTCGGTGACTTTGCCCTCAAAGCCGTCGATCTTGACGTTATCGCCAATGCGCAGGCTGCGCTCGAGCAAGATCACGAAGCCGCTCACGTAATTCGATGCGAGTTTTGCAAGCCAAAACCCAAGCCCACGCCCAGTGCGCCACCGAGCACAGAAAGCGCTGTGAGATCAACGCCCAGCGCAGATAGGGCAAACAACAAGCCGACGATGAGCAGCAACACGCGAATCGCGTTCGTTGCCACTTTGCGCAGCGATAAATCGCTCACGGCATCACTGAGCAAGCGCCGTTCAATCACAGCCGATACCCACAAGCTCAGCACAATCACCAAAAGCGCCGCCAAGATGCCCTCAAACAGCCCGAGCAAGCTGACTTTTGATTTGCCCAAACTGAAGGTAATGGCTTCCAGTTCTTTGGCGACGATGGGCAAAACGCCAGCCAGCCACAGCACAATGCCCAGCCACACCGCCCATGAGAAAAACTGCTCCATCAGCCGTCCAGCCGTGGAATTGGGATAAGCCAATGCCACAACGCGTGCTATCAAACGAATAGCTGCTAGCGCACATAGCATCAGCGTTGCTACACGAAACAATGCAAATTCAGGTGCAGCAAATAATGTGACGCTTAAGGTGTAAACCTCTGCCAAACTGATCAGCGGAAACAAGATACCGTCGATCCCTCGCCTGCCAAAAAGCACAGAATCCGTGCTGATTTCATTGCTGCTCACATAAGCGCGACGAAGCAACCCAACCAACATCCAAGCAGCTACCAAGCAGCCGATCAAAGCGAGCAGCTCATAGCCAAAATCATGACGACGGAAATCAGCGAGTAGCGCTTTGAAATGGTTTTGTTGATTCAGATTCATGCTGATTTCCAAGTAGGAGTTCGCTTCTCCACAAAAGCACATACGCCCTCTTGCGCGGCTTCATGCATCATGTTGGTGGCCATCGTGTGCGCAGCAAGTTTGTAGGCAGCTTCCAAGCTCAAGCCTTGCTGGCGATAGACCAATTCTTTGCCCCAAGCCAAGGCAGCACGGGGTTTGGTGAGGATTTGCGCTACAAGCAAGTCCACTTCTGCATCGAGTGCCTCGGGTGAATCGTCTGGGGCTACTGTGTTGATCAAGCCGTATTGCAAAGCCATGGGCGCGTCGATAAATTCGCCCGTCAGTAGCATCTGCATGGCTTGCTTTGGCGCGATAGCGCGAGTCAGTGGCACGCTGGGCGTGGAGCAAAACAGACCGTAGCCAATGCCACTGGCGGCAAAACGTGCCTGCGGTGCGCTGACTGCCAAATCACATTGCGCTACCAACTGGCAGCCTGCGGCTGTGGCCAAACCCTGAACTTTCGCGATCACGGGCACAGGCAGCTTGGCAACACTGAGCATCATCTTCGAGCATTGCTCAAACAATGTTTGATAAAAGCTCAACTCAGGCGTGGCTGCCATTTCCTTCAAATCATGCCCCGCGCAAAATGCCCTGCCCTGGCTGCTGATGACCACGGCTCGCACGGATTCATCTTGGGCTATTTCGTTTAGCTGAAATTGCAAGGCAGACATCATGGCGGTACTTAGCGCATTGAAACTGTCGGGGCGATTGAGTTGAAGCTCGACCACCCCCGCGCGATGTGCCCCATGCCAGCGGTTGACCAAAATCCAAGGAGCTGTGGACGTATTCATGCTGTGCATTGTAGAGGGCGAAAAAAGACAGATGGGATCATCAAAATCAACAAAAATGTAAATATCACATCAAATCAATGGTTTGCGATACTTTCTTCATTTGACTTCTAGATTTTTTAGTTGTTATACTGACACCATGAAACGAATCCACACCGCAATGATTCGCCCAGCACTGCTGGCTTGGGGTGTCAGTGCGGCTCTTTGTTGCGCTTCAACGGGTTTTGCGCAGTCTCAAAGCAATGCCCCGACGCTTCAAAAGCAAGATGATTTAGCCGCCTTCTTGGGTGAAAAAGGCTTGATCGACAAAATCGGCGATCAGATGAACACAGCTGGCCGCGCTGTGAGCGAAAAAGCCTCGGAATTGGTTGTTGCAGCGATGGGCTTTCTAGGCGTACCTTATAAGCGCGGTGGAAACAGTTTTGAGCAAGGTCTCGATTGCAGTGGTTTTGTGCGTCTGATTTATGAGCAAACCGCCGGCATGATCCTGCCGCGCCGCTCGGCCGAGCAGGCTGCTGCCACGCAGCCGATTGACAAGTCGGAGCTACAGCCAGGCGACTTGGTGTTTTTCAATACGCTGAAATCGGCGTTCAGCCATGTTGGAATCTATGTGGGCGACCACAAATTTATTCATGCGCCACGCACAGGCGCTGTGGTGCGTGTGGAAGACATGCGCGTGGGCTATTGGCAGCAGCGTTTTAATGGCGCAAGGCGCGTGCCGATGGGCGCTGCTGTGAGCAAGCCTCACAGCTCGGCGCAAGATGCAGCCTCAGCTTCACCCTCACCCTGAATCAGTTGCCTTGTATCGGCTTGCGTGGCTTGTTGGCTGCGCTCATTTGTTGTGAGATTGGCGCCATGGATTCGTCATCAGCAGGCGGTGGCAGGGTGCTTGGCTGAGAGTTTGACGGCATCACCAAGTCCATCAAGCTTGAATCAATATTGCCGCGCCGTTGTGAGCGTTCGTAGTGATTAAAGCTTTTTACAATCATGCGATCCAGTTCATGGCGTACATCGTGCGCCTTGGGCGCGTCTTTCATCAACGCGGTACGAAACTCTAACAACTTGGTCAGGTGGACAGAGATTTCGTCCATCATCTGCTCGTTCATGTGGTTATACAAGTCAACTTTTTCATGCAGTTTTTTCGTCTGCGCATCCATCAATACGGCATCGAGTGCGAGGCCGATCAAGATCAGAAAAGCCGGAATGATCCATTCATCGATCTCGTAAGCTTCGCCAGCTTCCAGCAGTTGCACAAAGCTTTCCCACAAATCAATTTCGAGTGTGTAACTCAGAAACACAATCGCAACAGACATACCTATCGCTGCAAGGGTGAAAGGAGATTTTGAATGAATTTCTTCATAGTTGTGTGTTGACGGATCTGGCAGTGATGTCAGACCCATCTTTCTTCACTCTAATTTACGCGCAAATGCGCTCAGATGCTGTCGCTTCTTTGCAGCATTAACGCTTTATTACAAAGGCGTGGCTCTTTTCACCACTCCTTCTGCCGGCATGCACGGCATCGCTGGGCAGCGAGTCGACGCTGCGAGTGAGCACCATGCTGGCCACATCGCGCATGAGCTTGCTGTGGTCTTGTTTAGGTGTTTGCTTCAGAAGCTGATCAAACAGTTGCTCGCGAACCAACAACAAGCGAATCAATACCAAATGACGCTCTTGCAGCAAACTGGGCGACACATTGGGTAGTTTGCGCAGGTGCAACCAATGTGTTCCGATTTCAGTGGGCAAATCCAGCAAGGCTTCAGGATCGTGTTGGCCGTATTGCCATACCAAATCTTGCACAGGTATCTGCTCCAAATCGCGCCCTGAAGCTTCTGCACCTTGGGGGCGCATGACCGCATGCAAATCACTCAAGTCTTCGGATTGAATCTGCCGGCGAATGAAAAATTGCCCCTTGCGACGATCCAAAATTCCAAGCAAGCTTCCATCAGCCAGCACATGATAAATGCGCGGTAAAAGGTAGCTCGCTCCGTGTAAATGAGGCCACCAATCCGCGCCGCTGCTTTGATCTGTAGGGGCAGGTCGTTAAACTCTTTGGCACTACGCTGGAGGACAGCTTGGCGCAAATACTCAAATAAACGCCCCGGTGGTCTGCCCTCTAGCTTCGCTTCTTCGGGCGGCAAGCCCATTGGGTGGGTACTGACCACTTCGCCTGAATTCGACTGGCTGTTGAAAAACTCGCTGCTGTGCGCCGGCAAGCTTGAAGGCGAATCTTCATCCAACGTATTTGAAAGATCGTTTGACTTCTCGCCAAGGCTGATGGGATCTGGGAGGGTAGAAACAACAGAATCCAAAGCGGATTCAATGGGTTTTACGAGGTTTCTGAATATTCGCAAGCGATCCGAATGGGGCAAACGCTTCATGAGAAATCAAAAGGTGCTGTTTGAAAAGTATTAATTTGAAGACTATAGTGTTAATTGCAAGCGTTTGCAACCCATGCGATGAAGCCCGAGAAAATCACAGTGATTGACCCTCGCGTCCAGATGCCGTAGTGCCCCAGCGAATCCGCGCCTTCGGCTTTCAGTGCCAGCCCGACAACAAGATCAGGATGTTGACGAGCAGTGCCAAGAACCACACGGCGCTGCGGGCGCTGGCCATGTCACCCACATAGGTAATGATGTAGAAAATACGCAGCATCAACCACGAGATACACAATAAATCCAAGCGTGTTTGAGCCGCGCCGAGCTGATGCGCTGCAATGACGGCAGCAAAGAAAAAGGCAGTGCTTCAAAGGTGTTGGCCTGCGCTGCATTGGCGCGGCCGCGCCAGCCGCCTTGCTTGGCCAGCCATTCGCGCGGGCTGTGGTTGTCGTAGCCACCTTGCTTGCGCGAGATGCTAAACATGCCCCATTTGGCAATACCTGCGCAGACGATTGGCAATAGCGCAGAGAACAGCAAGATCCAATAAGCAATGGTGAAACGGGTCATAGCAATCGCCTTTCTGGGTGAAGTGTGGGCAATACAGGGAAATAAGTCAGATGCCAATTCACTATGAATAGTATAGCACTCTGCGCACATTCTATGCCGGCCAGAGGCTTAAAACGCTTAAAAATGGGCTTCGGTAAGGATTGTCAATACGGCCCGTTGCGACCAACCTGCATGCTCCCTTAGCGGCGATCTTCTAGCGCATGGGCAATCGTGCCGAGATCAACATATTCAAGCTCGCTGCCAATCGGCACGCCGCGCGACAGGCGCGTGACTTGGATGCCACGGCTTTTGAGCATGTGCGCGAGGATGTGCGCAGTGGCTTCGCCTTCAGCAGTGAAATTGGTGGCCAAAATCACTTCGCGCACCTGGGGTTCGGCCACCCTTGCCAGCAGCCGCTCGATGCCGATTTCTTTCGGCCCCACACCGTCGAGCGGGGAGATTTTGCCCATGAGCACGAAATACAGACCTTTGTACGCGCCCGTGCGCTCCATGGCGGCTTGATCGGCGGGGGTTTCAACGACGCAGAGCTGGCTGGCATCGCGGTTGGTATCAAGGCACGTGTTGCAAATGTCGCTTTCGGTGAAGGTGTGGCAGCGCTGGCAATGCTTAACGGCTCTGGCCGCGCCTTCGAGCGAGCGCGCAAGAAGCACCGCGCCTTCCCGGTCATGCTGCATCAAATGAAACGCCATGCGAGCAGCCGACTTCGCCCCCACACCGGGCAGGCGGCGCAAGGCTTCAATCAGGCTGGAGAGGCTGCTGGTGTCGGGCATAGATGCTTAGTTGGGGAAAACTCAGGACGCGAAATTCGCGAAAGTGACGCGAAAAGACGCGAAAAAGACAAAGAAGATCTAAAAATAGGCGCAATCAATCAA
>JAAUOI010000187.1 GCA_012036375.1 Allobrachymonas sp.
TCAAACAAATCCGCGAGCGCACCGGCTATTACGCGCAAATGGTGCCAAAAGTGCCCACGAGCTATGTGCGCCTGATGGACGGCATGCACATCAAAATTGGCGGCAAAAACGCAAAGTATGGCTGGCATTGCATCTCCGGCTACGGCCACGCCCCCGAACACATCGCCCTGCACTGCCCAG
Source organism: Allobrachymonas sp. (assembly GCA_012036375.1). Classification (GTDB taxonomy): domain Bacteria; phylum Pseudomonadota; class Gammaproteobacteria; order Burkholderiales; family Burkholderiaceae_C; genus JANMDU01. The sequence goes on from JAAUOI010000187.1 coordinate 181, forward strand.
CGCTCAACCTACTCATCAGCGGCGACATGTTGCTCCCCCGCATCTCCACCAACGTGAGCGTCTATGACCTAGAGCCGGAGGCCAACTCGCTCGCGCTCTTCCTCAGCTCGCTAGAGAAAATGAAGCCGTTGCCCGCGCAAACGCTGATCCTCCCCAGCCACGGCAAACCCTTCACTGGCCTGCACGAACGCATCCGCCAACTCGAACAACATCACGCCGAGCGTTTGGCCGAAGTCATGGCAGCTTGCAAAGACAAACCACAAACCGCCCACGACATCGTCGCCATCATGTTCAAACGCACGCTCGATCTGCACCAGCTCACTTTCGCCCAAGGCGAGGCTCTCGCGCATTTGCATATGCTTTGGCATCAAGGTCATTTGCTACGCAAAACAATCGGCGGCGTTTACCACTTCCAAAAAGCGTGATGTCTCCACCCTACAATCAGCAGCATCTATTCCTCTTGTGAATTAAAATACTCCTGATTTAATAGCACTCCGCGCACATTTCATGCCGGCCAGATGCTAATTTGGCTTAAAAAACGCCCTTATTCACCCATGCGCTCTCTGCTCGCCACTGTCAACCTCCTGCGCGGCATCGGGCATCTATTCCATGGCATGTGGACGATTGCCACCCGCTTCTCTGACGCCAACACAGCCCAGCGTTCCGAGCACATCGCCAAATGGTCGCGCGGCCTACTGCGCCTGCTCAACGTCACCATTGCAACCCAAGGCCAGCCCGTCCAGCATGGCCCCATGATGGTTGTCCTCAACCACATCTCGTGGCTCGACATCTTGGTCTTGCTCGCTGCCCAGCCCGTTTGCTTCGTCTCTAAAGCAGAAATCAAACACTGGCCCCTCATCGGCTGGCTCGCCACCCAAGTCGGCACACTCTATATTGAACGCGCCTCCCGGCGCGATGCCATGCGCGTGGTTCATCAAATCGCCGATGGTCTACGCGCTGGCCAACTCATCGCCGTCTTCCCAGAAGGCACGACAAGTGACGGCAGCCGCGTCCTGCCCTTTCACGCCAACCTTCTTCAAGCCGCCATCTCCGCAGGGTGTCCCGTCCAGCCTGTTGCTCTCAAATTTTTAGAACAAAACAGCCAACGCAGCATGAGCCCCGTTTACATCGACGACGACACGCTCCTGTCCTCCGTCTGGCGTATGCTCAAAGCAAATCCCGTTACCGCCTCGCTCGATTTTCTGCCTCCAGTCGCCTCGCAAGGCCAAGACCGCAGAGCATTGGCAGCTCAACTGCAAACCCAGATCACAGCGCGCATCAACCCGGATATTTCGCCACCCCAAGATTCGTAGCCCCCTCAAAAGGCTGAACCCATTGCACACAAACAGGCTCGATGCGCAGCGCTCCTTTGAAGCAGCTGGCTCAAAGCACGTCAACTATGCCCCGTATGACCAACTTACAGCACAGAAAATGCTACAAATAGCATAGCACTTTGCGCAGTAAACACGCCGGCCAATCGCCCATTTCTCTTAAAAAATCCCTATTTCAGCCCACCGCCTCGCATCCGCTCAAACAAATCCACCCCCATTTGCAACAGCAAATCAGGTAGATCAATCATCACCCAGTTCTCGCGCAGGGTATCTCCCTCGCGCCGCCACCAGTCGGCCACGCGCATGGTGATGGGCTTATGGGTTGCTGGAACGCCTAAATAATCTCCCCTATGCGTGGCACGCACACTCGGCCAGCCGGTGGAGGCAATGAAATGCCCCTCGGATATACGGCTGATGTGATTGCCGCCGACGCGATCCGGGAAGGCATGCAAGAACGGCTTTTGATGGTGCTTTTGAAAACCCTCGACTTGGCGCGATGTACCAATGCCGCAAGGCCCGTACCACATCATCTCAGGATGCCAAAACGCCTGCATACCCATGCTTTTGAGGTCTTTTTGGTTGAAGGATTTCAGGCCGCCGATCATGCGATCCAAACTTTCCATCGAGAGCTTGGCCTCTTGCGGCTCGCTGGCTTGCAGCAGTAAACCATCATGCATTTGCGGCCCGGGCACGATCAGGCGAGCGCCCGTGCTACGCGGCAGCACTTCAATACCGCATTGGCGCATCACGTCCACCAAATCGAGCAAGATGCGTGCGTCCACGATTTTCCCGTTCTCGACGCGGTAAAACTCACCAATGCGCACAAACACGGTATCGCCGCTGGCAGGAATGCCCAGCCAGTCATTCACCATCGTGCCCATCAAATAGCCATGCGCCGTGACCCAAGTACCCGCGCCGCCACAAAAGCGGCCATCGAATTCGCCCGCAAAAAACAAATCGCAGCGCCGCTCCAAATTAGGCATGGCTTTGAGCAACGGATTCCAAAATTTCTCTGCCATCGCCTCCAAGCCATGTGCTTCATTGATGGGGTGAAACACATGGCATTGGCAATCGGGCGAGAAATAGCGAGCTAATGCGCTACGGGCATCCGTGGCCGTGGGGACTAGGGCGGTATTGCCGGGAAGCGCTTGAAGTGCAGCCCAAACGAGGGATTTGGCTTGTTGAAGTGTAGTCATCCGAGCATTATTGCAAGCGTATGCGAAATATTCAAGTGCATTTTTTCAGGCTCTTTTTGAGTTTTATAGAAGCTTTTCAGGGGCAAATCGCATCAATCATCGGATAAACCCTAGTACCCATCTGCTTTAGGCGGCATAAACTGCATACGTCTGCAATTCATTAAAGCAAGCTCTATGACGATTCGATACCTCAAGCGCGGAAAAGATGCGCAAGCCAAATCCGAAGCCGATGCCAAAGTGCGCGTCACCGTGGAAGGCATTTTGAAAGACATCGAAGCACGCGGCGATGAGGCCGTGCGCGAGTACAGCAAAAAATTTGACAATTGGGATCCGGCGGATTTCCGCTTATCGCAGGCTGATATTGAAAAAGCCGTCAAGTCTTTATCGGTTCGTGAAACGGAAGACATCCGCTTCGCGCAAAAGCAAATTCGCCTGTTTGCCACAGCGCAGTTGCACAGCATGAAAGAGGTGGAAATCGAAACCATGCCCGGCGTGATCTTGGGGCATAAACATGTGCCGATGAGTGCGGTGGGCTGCTATGTGCCGGGCGGCAAGTATCCGATGATTGCTTCGGCGCACATGAGCGTGCTCACCGCCAAAGTGGCGGGGGTCAAGCGCATCGTCTCGACCGCACCGACCTTTCACGGCGCACCGCATCCGGCTATCGTGACGGCCATGCATTTTGCAGGCGCGGACGAAATTTTGACGCTCGGCGGTGTGCAGGCCGTGGCTGCCATGGCGATTGGCACGCAAACCATCGCCCCGGTAGACATGTTGGTCGGCCCCGGCAATATGTTTGTGGCCGAAGCCAAGCGCCAGCTCTATGGTCGCGTGGGCATTGATTTGTTTGCAGGGCCTACCGAGACATTGGTGATTGCCGATGAAACCGTGGATGGCGAGCTGTGCGCCGTTGATTTGCTGGGTCAAGGCGAGCATGGACGCACTTCTCCTGCCGTCTTGCTCACCAACTCTGAAAAGCTGGCCAAAGACACGATGGCTGAGGTCGAGCGTCAGCTCAAAATTTTGCCCACAGCAGCCATTGCAGCTGCCAGCTGGGCAGAGTTTGGCGAAGTTATCGTTTGCGACACCTACGAAGAAATGCTCGCCAAAGCCGATGAATTGGCCTCTGAGCATGTGCAAATCATGACCAGCCGCGACGATTGGTTTGCCACTCACATGAAAAACTACGGCGCTCACTTCATCGGCCCGCGCACCAACGTAGCCTATGGCGATAAAGTGATTGGCACGAATCACACCCTGCCCACCAACAAAGCAGCCCGCTACACCGGCGGCCTGTGGGTCGGCAAATTCCTCAAAACCTGCACCTACCAAAAAGTCACGACCAATGAGGCCAGCGCCTTGATCGGCGAATACTGCTCTCGTCTGTGTCATATGGAAAATTTTGCCGGCCATGGCGAGCAAGCCAATATTCGTGTGCGCCGCTACGGCACACGAAGCGAAGTGCCTTGGTATGAGCCTGTGCCTGCATTAGCTTAAATTCTCTGGCTTAAATCCCTTGGCTTAAAACTTGCACGAAACAGTCATGATGAAAACGCCCAGCTTTCGCCTTGATGGAAAACGCGCCTTGGTCACTGGCGGCTCCAAAGGCATTGGCTTGGCCGCTGCTCATGCGCTCGCTCAAGCAGGCGCACAAATGTGCATCGCGGCGCGATCAACTCCTGATTTGATAGCAGCCTGCGCAGAGATCATGAAGGCTAGCGGCCAAAATGCATCTCAAATCACCTATGCAGCAGTTGATTTGCGCGACAGCAGCGCCGTGGATGCATTATTTACGCAGCATGGCATTTTTGACATCGTGGTCAACAACGCCGGCACCACGCGCACGCGGCTGATTGAAGAAGCCACCGATGAAGATTTAGATACCGTACTTGATCTCAACGTCAAGGCCGCGTTTTATGTGCTGCGGGCGGCTTCGCGCAGCCTCAAAGCCGCTGGCAAACCCGGCAGCTTTATCAACATTTCGTCTCAAATGGGTCACGTCGGCGGCCCCAAGCGCACGCTTTATTGCTCTAGCAAACACGCGTTAGAGGGCATGACCAAAGCCTTGGCTTGGGAGCTGGGGCCACAGAGCATTCGCGTCAACAGCATCTGCCCCACCTTTATCGAAACCGAGCTGACTGCCACCATGCTGGCCGACCCCGCCTTCAAACAATACGTCACCGGAAATATCGCCTTTGGCCGCTTGGGCAAGCTCGAAGAAATCATGGGTGCGGTCGTCTTTCTTGCCAGCGATGCATCCAGCTTGATGACTGGAAGCGCCTTGATGCTCGATGGCGGCTGGACGGCACGTTGAGGTCATCCACACATGGGAAAAGTCGCCACCTCCGTTGATGTAGCCAAGCTCGCAGGCGTGAGCCAATCGGCTGTGAGCCGCACTTACACGCCCGGCGCGAGTGTGGCCGACCACACGCGCAGCAAGGTGATGGAGGCCGCTCGCAAATTGGGTTATCGTCCCAACGCGATTGCCCGCACGCTCATCACCCGCAAGAGCCGGATGATCGCGGTCGTCGCTTCGTATTGGACAATCAGTTCTACCCTGTCGTGATTGAAAAACTCTCGCAGCGCTTCCAGCAAGATGGCTACCATGTGCTGCTCTTCATCGCAGAAGCCAATACAGAGGCCGATGAACTGCTCATGCAACTGATGCAGTATCACGTCGATGGCATTGTGCTGCTGAGCGCCACGCTGTCTTCAGCGCTGGCCAAAGATTGCGATGAGGCGGGCATCCCGGTGCTGCTGTTCAACCGCATTGCACAACTGGGCAGCACCGTCAGCTCGGTGGCTTGCGACAATGAAGCCGGCGGGCGCATGGCCGCTCGTGCTTTGCTCGCCGCTGGGCACACCCGCATGGGCTATATCGCCGGTTTAGAAGACTCTTCCACCAACCGCGACCGCGAAGCAGGATTCACTGCCGAGCTGGCCAGCGCGGGGCATCGCGTTTTTGCCCGCGCTGTGGGGCATTGACAGCTTTGAGGCCGCACAAGCTGCAACGCGGCAAATGTTTCGCCACAGCGACCCTTTGGAGCGCCCCAGCGCACTCTTTGTGGCCAACGATCACATGGCCATTGCCGCGATGGATACGTTGCGAGGCGAGCTGGGTTTGCGCGTGCCGCAAGATGTGGCCGTGATCGGCTTTGATAATGTGCCACAAGCCGCTTGGGGGGCTTATTCCCTCTCCAGCGTGGAGCAAGATGCGCAGGCCATGATTGAATCCACTGTGAAAATCATGCTGGAGCAGATTGCCAGCGATGAGGTCACTGCGCATCATGTGAAGCTGCCCGTGCGCTTGATCGAGCGAGCTTCTTCTGGGGCGGCTTTATGAAAACCTCGCCCGCATTCCACACCAGCGCCGCCATGCAAGGCTTCCATGCTGAGTTTCGCAACTTGGATGATTACATCCGCGTGATTACCAACCGTATTTGGGAAGGTCGGCAGATTGAGGCGATTCGTGATTACTACAGCAACCCTTGCGCGTGATCACGCCCAGCGGCGCGACGACTGATGTGCAATCGGTGATCGACGGCACACAAGCCACGCTCGCGCAGTTTTCAGACCGCCGCTTACTCGCAGAAGACGTGATCGAGGCGGGCAATGCGCAATGAGGGC
>JAAUOI010000188.1 GCA_012036375.1 Allobrachymonas sp.
ACCAGTGTCACCCCGACGACGCAGCGCAGCACCAATGTGGAGCGTGTGTTGATCAACGGGCTGGAGCTGGTGTGGCAAGTGCGAGATGTGGGAATCAAGGGTTTTGATCTGGGGGGCTCCAGCACCTGGGCGGATGCCAAAATCAAAGAAAACTCGTTAGCACCGGCCACGGTGGGTAAAAACTGGTTGCGCATTCCCAAGCAGCGCCACGCCTTGCAGGCCAGCTATCGACCCAATGCGCAATGGACTTTTGGCGCCAACTACCGCTTTGCAGGCCGTCAGTGGAATACTGCCACCAATACCGACATCAACCCGCAAACTTTTGGCGGTATTTCTAGCGTGAACCAGTTGGATGTGTCTGCCCGCTGGAAATTTGCCAAAGAGTGGGAATGGGCGTTTGGTATCGACAATCTGAACAACAGCACCTCTTGGCAAGCTCACACCATGCCGCAGCGCAGTTTCCAAACTGAGTTGCGTTACAGCTTGAAGTAAAGGAAGCGGTGATGAATTCGAGTGTTTTACCCCCAACTCGCATGCAAGCCAATTCTGAGCCAGCGCAGCTTGTGCTGCAACGCAAAAGTCTGTTTTGGCGAATCCACTTCTGGGCAGCCATGATCGCCTCGCCTTTCGCGGTGATCGCCTCCTTGACTGGCTTGCTGTATGTCTTCACCCCGCAAATCGAGGCCGTGCTGCACGGCCATTTGGATACGGTCACGGCGCAAGGACAGCGTTTGCCGCTGGACGATTCGGTCAAAGCGGCTCAGGCGGCAGCGCCCGAGGGCATGCGTCTCAAATCAGTGATGCCGCCATTTGAAGCGGGCGACAGCGTGCGCGTGGATTTCTCTCCTGCACCTTCGAGCGTATCTGAACAACCAAAAGCTGCAAGCCATGCGGGGCACAAGGCAGCGAAGGAGCACAGTGAGCACAACCGCATTTCGCGCAATCACATCGTGTATGTCGATCCCTACACGACGAAGGTGCTGGGCGATCATGCGGAGATGGATCGATTCAACATGTGGTCCAAGCGTTTGCATTCCTCTTTGTTGCAGGGCGACAATTGGCGCTGGATGATTGAGTTGTCAGCCAGTTGGCTGATGGTGATGTTGGCGACTGGCGTGTATTTGTGGTGGCCTCGTGAACAATCTGCGCTGCATAGATCGCCCTCCAAAGGGCGCATGGCTTGGGCGAAATGGCACTCTTGGGCAGGAGTGGCTTTATCAGTGATGAGCTTGGCCATTTTGCTGACTGGCTTGACTTGGAGCAAATATGCGGGTGATCAAATCAAGGCTGTGCGCGACGCCACGGGTCAGGCTTCGCCTAGCGCCCCCAAAGGCCTCAAATCCAAGCGGGTGGAGGGCGGACAAGCACTCGGGTGGGAGCAAATTTGGCAAGCATCGCGCAAAGTGTCGCCCGAGGTGAGCATGGCCATGACTGCGCCGCGCGGATCAGAAGGTGTTTGGCGCATCACCAATTTTGACCGCAGCCAGCCCACCAAGCGTTTTGACCTGCATCTGGATGCCTTCAGTGCAACACCCTTGTACCAATCCGGTTGGGAGCAGCAAACCCTTTTTGGCAAAGCCACGGCGGTGGGTATTCCTTTCCATCGTGGTGAATTTGGATGGTGGAATCAGTTGCTGTTGGTGTTGTTCGGGGTGGGTGTTTTGGGATTCACCGTCTCAGGCTGGGTGATGTTTTATAAGCGCTATCAGAGCAGCCGCCAATGGATGCCGCGCTTGCAAAATGGCGCTTGGCGCAGTGCCCCGGTAGGCGCTTGGCTGGTAGCAGCCGTATTTTACCACTGATGCCGCTGCTGGCCTTGAGTGCCCTGTTCGTCATCGCTATGGAGTTGGTGTGGGGCTGGATGAGCCACAACAAGCCAGTTGCGACGGTGTAAAATAGCGCAGAGTGATATATATTCAATAGCACTTTGCGCTTGATTTATAAGGGCTTAAAGCCTAAATCATCTGAAAAATGCCTCCGAAATACCTCAGCTGGCTGGGCTCATTTGACTCTGCTGGTAGTTTTGTAAGCCCACTTTTTCGATCAAATCGAGTTGCGTTTCTAAAAAGTCAATGTGCTCTTCCGTATCTTCCAAAATGCTTTGCAGCAAATCGCGAGAGACGTAATCGCGGGCGGCTTCTGCGGCGGCGATGCCGTCTTTGATGGTGGCTTGTGCAGCGGTCTCGGAAGCCAGATCGCATGCCAAAATTTCTGGTGTGTTCTCGCCCACGCGGAGCTTGCCCAAATCTTGCAAATTCGGCAGACCATCGAGCGTGAAAATACGATCCATCAGTTGGTCGGCGTGCTTCATCTCGCCAATCGATTCTTCGTATTCTTTCTTGGCCAGTTTGTCCAAACCCCAATGCTTGAGCATGCGGTAGTGCAGGAAGTATTGGTTGATCGCGGTGAGCTCGTTTTTGAGTTGCGCTTGGAGCGCTGCGATAACTTGTGGGTTGCCTTGCATGTTGAAATCCTATTCAGTTTGTTGTGCGTTAAGCGATGAACTGTAGTGTAAATCTTGAGCCGCATGGGAGCATGCGCCTGTAGCGATACCCCTTGTTTTTCGGTCTGACTGCGTATGGGTTTCAAAATGAGAATGATTCTTATTTGATATAATCTTAGCGTCAGCCAACTCACATTCAATCTGCTGGAAGATCAACATCTAGCGGTACTGAGTCTAGCCATTTCATGCGAAGCGCGGCAGATGTGCGTATCGCAAAATTCAGGAGTGTGTGATGGCTATGAACAGAAGACGTTTGGTGTTGGGCAGTGGCATGTCGGCCATGGTGATGGCAGGCGGAGCGGGTACGATGCTTGCGGCTTGTGGAGGTGGTGAAACAGCCGTGCCAATCGCGCCAGTTGTGCCATTGGCCAACAAATACAGTCAGCTCAATCTAGTGGCCAACAAGGCCAGCTACAACGCAAAATTTTTAGAGCCTAGCTTCATTGATGCTTGGGGCATTGCGATTCGCCCCGCAGGTGCGGGCGGGCATTTCTGGGTCGGTGCGGGCGGCACGAGTTGGCAATATGTAGGCGATGTGACGCAATCGAGCACAAGCTCACTCAAAACCCTGTTTCAAGATGGGCTCAAAGAAGTGACTGTGCCTGGCGCAGATTCGCTAATCACGGCAGCGAGCATCGGCAAAATCACGGGCGTGGTGTACAACGGCGCAGCCTTGACCGACAACAAATTCAAGATCACCACACAAACCGCCACTACGCCTGCTACCGGTGCAGCGGTGTCGTTTGACGGCTCAGCGCGGTTTGTCTTCGTCACCGATTCAGGCAGCGTCTCGGGCTGGACAGACCGCGCCTCAGATGGCACGACGGTTCGCGTAGATGGCGCGGCGGCGCAGGCCTACGATGGCGCGGCAGATGGCAGCGCATTTTTTGGCGTGGCCATCAAGCCCGGATCTTGGGATGCGATGTGGTTGGCCGATTTCGGTGCTGATCCGAAAATTGTGACGCTTGATTCCTTTTGGGTCAAAGTGCCTACCGTAGGCTTTGCGAATCCGTTTGGCTCGGGCGCGGGCGGCGCGGTGCAACCCGGTGAACCTGTGCCCTTCAATATTCAGGTGCTCAATGATGGCACGCGCGACCGTGTGTTTGTGGCTTATGCGTTGAGCCAAGAAGATCCAGCTTCGCCCGGCGATTTCTATGCTGCGGAAGAAGATGCGCTGGATGCAACAGCAGAAACTGCATCAGGCAACAAACCCAATAAAGGCAAACTCGTGGAATTTGATACTGCTGGCAGCCGTGTGAGAATTTTTGACGATGCCATGCGCCTGAACGCGCCTTGGGGTTTGGCGATTGCTCCGGCCAATTTTGGTTTGCTCAGTGGCAAACTTTTGGTAGGCAATTTCGGTGGTGCAGGGCGCATTTGCGCGTTTGACCTAGCCACCGGAGCGTATGTTGATGATTTGAAAGACGCAGCGGGTCAATCCGTCAAAATCGCTGGCTTGTGGGGCTTGCAGTTTGGCAACGGCGTCTCTTTGGGTGACACGAATGCGCTGTATTTCGCCGCTGGGCCAGAAGACGAGGCGGATGGCTTGTTTGGCTCACTTCGCGTGGCTTGATTGTTGCTTTTTAGCGGGTTTCTGACTCGGTGGCAGCACAAGCAGACACTAAGGGCAGACACTGATTGCCCGCTAAGCGCTTAGAAGCCTTAAATATGGCTTGGATTCAAGCAATTGAAAGCAAACAGCCCCCAGCAACCCATGATTGGAGCGATTCCGGTTGAACATTCTGAAAAGATGCCCCACCCCAGCGCTTGTCAAGTTTGAGCTTACTGTGGGAACGATTCATCTTTAAAGGAATTTCACCATCGCTACCGCACCGTACCGGCCGCCCATCATTCGGCCACCGCGCCCCCCCGCGCCCCTCGCGCTACTCTCGTGAAGAGCGCAAACACCGTTTAAATCGCGAAATCATGGCGCCCGAGGTGCGCGTGATTGGCCCAGATGGCGAGCAAATGGGCGTGATGAGTACGCAAGACGCACTGCGCCGCGCCCTTGATCTGGATGTGGATATGGTTGAGACTGTAGCCAGCGCCAGTCCACCCGTAGTCAAATTGATTGATTACGGCAAATTCAAATACCAAGAGCAAAAGCGCGAGGCGGAAGCCAAGTCTAAGCAAACGGTGATTGAGGTCAAAGAGATCAAGCTGCGCCCGGGCACCGATGAAGGCGACTACCAAGTCAAAATGCGCAACATCAAGCGCTTCTTGGAAGAGGGCGACAAGGTCAAAGTGACGCTGCGTTTCCGTGGCCGAGAGATCACGCACCAAGAGCTGGGCATGGCTCAGCTCGAACGCATCAAGACGGATCTGGGTGATCTGATCACGGTGGAAAGCATGCCTAAACTCGAGGGCAAGCAAATGATCATGATGATCGCACCGAGCCGTAAAAAAGGTGGTACGGCCAAACCTGCCGCTGCACCCGCATCGGTTGCAGCGCCTGCTGCAACTGCCGCCACGACATCCGCCCCAGCGCCAGTCTAAAAATCCCACCAAGGCAAAGCCTGCGTCATGCGCAGGACTTTGCCGCTTTCAAGCGGCGCATAGCCAGGGATTTGCGCAAGTTCGCGATGCCAAGCCTGACTGCGCAGCTGTTTTGCAAGCAGTTGCACAGCTGGTGTGGCAAGAGCTTGTCGATGGCAGACAAGAGCGTAGCGCTCTTGGGCAAGCGCAATGAAATCCAAACCTTGTGCACGCGCAGCTGCCTCAATGCCCAGCGCAGCATCGGCTTGAGAGCTGGCTATGGCAAGCGCGGCGGCTTGGTGTGAGGGCTCGGATTTTCTGTAGCCGTTGATCTGGTTTTTGTTGATGCGAGCCTCGCAGAGTAGATCATCGAGCAGCAGACGTGTGCCGGTTCCCACGGGGCGGTTGACGTAGCGCAGGCTGCGCTGCGCAATGTCTTGCAAGCTGTTGACTTTGTGCGGATTGCCAGGCGCAAGCATCAAGCCTTGGCTGCGTCGTACAAAACCTAAAATTTTGTGAACCCCGGGCGTGAGCAGGCTTTTGTAGGCCGCCTGAGCATGTCTGCTCTGTCTTGCATCCCAACGCGTATGAAAACCGGCAACCATGCAGCGGCCATCATTTAAAGCGCGAAGCGCTTCGACACTGCCAGTGAAGCTGATATCCAAATGCAGTTTGGCGTTGACCACGTGACTGCGCAGGCGCGAGAGTGCTTCGTCGTGGCTGGCTTGAATGGGGATCACATGCGCTGCTGGATCAAACGCCAATGCCATGCCGCGTTCGAGTTCAGCTTGCAGCGCTTCAAGCTGCGCAGCCAAGCGCGCCTTGGCTTGCGCATCTGCAAATAAGAGGCGTTGGCCAAAAGCCGTAAGCTGAGCGGCTTGGCCGCGCTCCCAATTGAGCAAAGGCTGGTGGAGTTCTTTCTCCCAACGCTTGAGTTCGCCCCAGACGTGACGATAGGACAGTTTTAATGCCTTGGATGCTGCAAGAATGGAGCCTTGTTCGGAAACGGCTTTGAGGATGGCCATCAAGGGGTTAGTCAAGCTGCCTTTTTGTGCTTTGGTTTCGCTGAGTTGGTAGGCGAGATGGACATGCTGCATATTCTTTAGAGTGTAGTGTGCCGAACGGGACTTTGCCGGGAGTCTGGGTGGCAGAAGGCTTCGAGGCAGAACCGTCGAAAATCGAGGAGCGTTTTGCGCACTGGCACTGTGGCTGTGTGCGCCACGCCATTGACAGTCACGGTGATCGTACACATCTGATCGGGAGTTTGGCTCGACATAGCAGTCCTTTTACACGTCCTGCAGCATCACACGGGGCCAGATGTCTATTACATCACAGGTGCTCCGATGGCC
>JAAUOI010000189.1 GCA_012036375.1 Allobrachymonas sp.
GGATGGGTTGAAGCTCGCGTTTTCTGACCGCGTGGCAACGCTGGCTTGGAATGGGTATCGGCATTTGGAGCTGTATTTCGGTGTGAGTGGATCGGGGCGGGTGCTGCACACGATCAACCCGCGTTTGCATCCTGAGCAGATTGCTTGGATTGCCAATCATGCGGAAGATCAGGTGTTGTGCTTTGACATGACGTTTTTGCCGCTGGTGCAGGCGGTGCATGCGAAATGCTCGACGATTAAGCATTACGTGGCGATGTGTGATGCGGATAAGTTGCCTGCTGACACGGGTATTCCCAATCTCATGAGCTATGAGGCTTGGATCGCTGGCAAGCCCACGTCGTATAGCTGGCCGCAGTTTGATGAAAACAGTGCGTCCAGCATGTGCTACACCAGCGGGACGACGGGCAATCCGAAAGCCGCGCTCTATTCGCATCGCTCGACCACGCTGCATGCTTATGCGGCGGCGCTGCCGGATGTGATGAGCCTCTCGGCTCGCGATGCGGTGCTTCCCGTCGTGCCCATGTTTCATGTGAACGCTTGGGGCATACCGTATAGCGCCGCGCTCACGGGCTGCAAGCTGGTGTTTCCCGGTGCGGGATGGATGGCAAATCGATTTATGAATTGATCGAAGGCGAAAAGGTGAGCTATGCGGCGGGCGTGCCTACCGTGTGGCAAATGTTGCTTGGGCATATGAAGGCGGGCAGCTTGAAGTTCTCCTCTTTGAAGCGCACCGTGATCGGCGGCAGCGCGTGCCCGCCGGCGATGATTCAGTCGTTTCAGGATGACTACGGCGTAGAGGTGTTGCATGCTTGGGGCATGACGGAAATGTCGCCGCTGGGCACGCTCAACACGCTCAAAAACAAGCAGTTGAGCTTGCCCGAAGACGAGCAGATGAAGATTCGCTTGAAGCAAGGTCGCGCGATTTATGGCGTGGATATGAAGATCGTCGATGCCGATGGCAAAGAGCAGCCCTGGGATGGCAAAGCTTATGGCGATTTGCTGGTCAAAGGGCCGTGGATCGTCAAAGAATATTTCAAAGGCGAGGGCGGCGATCCTTTGGTGGACGGTTGGTTCCCCACCGGCGATGTGGCCACGATTGATGCCAATGGCTTCATGCAAATCACCGATCGCAGCAAAGACGTGATCAAAAGCGGCGGCGAGTGGATCAGCTCGATTGATGTGGAAAACATTGCCATGTCACATCCTGCGGTGCAGATGGCGGCTTGTGTGGGCATGCCGCATCCGAAATGGGATGAGCGGCCGATCATTGCCGTCGTCAAAAAGCCGGGCGCAGAAGTCTCAACCGAAGAGCTGATCAAGTTCTACGAAGGCAAAACCGCGAAGTGGCAGATACCCGATGATGTGGTGTTCGTGGATGCAATTCCGCTGGGCGCAACGGGCAAGATGCAGAAGATGAAATTGCGCGAGCAACTCAAGGATTACAAACTCCCCAATACGTGAGTTTTGCAGTCACCTACGCGATAGCCACGCGCTATGTATGGTCATGCATGCGGGCAATCCCCTAGCGGGATTTCAGGGCACGTCCGTTAATCTCTCATCATCGTTTTTTTGGAGACTATGCAATGAATTTGACTTTCAAGACCCTCTCACTCAGCATCGCTTTGGCTTGTGCTGGCGTTGCGGTTGCGCAAACCCCGGCTAAACCTGCCGCACCTGCAAAAGCTGCCGCAGCGCCCGCAAAGGCCGCTGCTGGTCCCTTGGCTGGCCAAACCGTGAAGGTCGCCCTCATTGATCCACAAAGCGGCCTGATGGGTCCCGTTGGCTTGAATCAGCTTAAATCCTTCCAATTCTTTGCTGAGAAATTTAGCCAAAACAACCCCGCTGGCGTGAAGTTCGAGCTGATTGGCTTCGATAACAAACTCAGCCCCGCAGAGAGCTTAAACGCGCTCAAGGCTGCAATTGACCAAGGCGTGCGTTACATCACGCAGGGCAACGGCTCGTCTGTGGCTGGCGCGTTGATCGAAGCTGTGGCGCGTCACAATGAGCGCAATCCTGGCAAGGAAGTCGTGTTTCTCAACTACGCTGCGGTGGATCCTGATTTCACCAACAGCAAGTGCAACTTTTGGCATTTCCGTTTTGACGCAGACACGTCGATGAAAATGGAAGCTTTGGTCGAGCACATGAAAGGCGATTCCAGCGTCAAAAATGTATTTTTGCTCAACCAAAATTATTCACACGGCCATCAAGTGGCCAAATTCGCCAAAGAAATCATGGCTCGCAAGCGCCTGATGTGAAGTTCGTCGGCGAAGATTTACACCCGCTCGCGCAGGTACGCGATTTCGCACCTTACGTCGCCAAAATCAAAGCTTCTGGTGCTGATACGGTGATCACTGGCAACTGGGGCTCTGACTTGGCCTTGCTGGTGAAAGCGGCCAACGAAGGCGGCTATACCGGTAAATTTGCAACTTATTACACTGGCGTGACTGGCACACCCACCGCCTTAGGCAGCACCATGGAAGGCCGTGTCAAGCAAGTGGCGATCATGCACTACAACATGCCTGGCCAAATGGGTCAGTGGACCAAGGAGTTCAAAACCAAATTTGGCGATGACATGTACACCGGCCAAATCCCTACGCTGTACACCGCGTTGTCCGCTGCGATGGCGCAAGCTAAATCCACTGATCCTGTGAAAGTGGCGGCTGCGTTGTCTGGTCTCAAATTCAAGAACTGGAATGGCGATGTTGAAATGCGCCGTGCTGATCACCAACTGCAGCAGCCCATGCAAGTGACGATGTGGCAAAAAGCAGGCGGTAAATTCCCAGAGGCTGCCGAGAAGACCAGCATGACACTCGCGCCGATTCAAGAATTCCCCGCTTATGTGGCCAGCACACCGACCAGCTGCCAGATGAAGCGTCCTTAAACTTCTAGGATGATGAAATGACTTCGCGGTTTGGAGCTGCGAAGTCATTTTTGTTTTTGGGTGTGTTCACGACACACCGATATTTCGTTTAAAAGCCAGATATGGAATTCTTCATCATCTCCATGCTCAATGGCCTCAGCTATGGGTTGTTACTGTTTTTGTTGAGCTCAGGCCTCACGCTGATTTTCAGCATGATGGGTGTGCTGAACTTCGCACACGCCTCGTTTTATATGGTGGGCGCTTATGTGGGCTACACCGTGAGCGGCATTGTGGGCTTTTGGCCTGCGTTGCTGATCGCTCCATTGGTTGTAGGCGCAATGGGAGCTTTATTTGAAAAATATGCCCTGCGCAAAGTCCATCAGTTTGGCCATGTGCCTGAGCTGCTCATCACGTTTGGCTTGTCGTATATTTTGTTGGAATTGGTTCAGTTGGTTTGGGGGCGCTCTGCTGTGCCATTTGACCCACCAGAGGCTTTGAAAGGCCCATTGTTTACGTTGGTTAACCACGCAAGGATGGTTTGAGTCTGGTGTGGGGGCAGGCAGGGTCTGAGGTATGTACGTCGGCTGATGCAACAGTGCGCGTGGTGTGCTCGCTCTTTCCAGCCACGCGCGGTTTCATGATGCTGATTGCTCTTGTGATGCTGCTGGCTGTTTGGCTTCTGCTCACGCGCACGCGCATCGGTCTCGTGATTCAAGCCTCGCTCACGCATCCCGAAACGGTAGAAGCGCTAGGGCATAACGTGCCGCGTGTGCTCATGATGGTGTTTGGAGCCGGCGCGGCGCTGGCTGGTTTGGCTGGCGTGATTGGCGGCAGCACATTTGTGACGGAGCCTGCGATGGCAGCGGCTGTGGGCTCGGTGATCTTCGTCGTCGTTGTCGTCGGCGGTATGGGCTCGCTCTCGGGCGCTTTCCTTGCCTCGATATTGATTGGTGTGATCCAAACCTTTGCGGTGGCGTTTGACAATTCGCTCGTCACTGTCGCACAGAGTTTGGGGTGGCAACTCTCAGAAGCGTTGAAAAACAACTCGGTGATGAAGCTCACGATTTCTCAAGTCGCGCCGATTCTGCCCTATCTGTTTCTTGTGTTGATTTTGATTTTCCGGCCTAAGGGGCTGTTGGGTACTCGGGAAGGCTAAGTCATGACTAAAACACACTACGAATTCAAGCCCATCAACGTTGGGCGCTGGGTGGTTTGGGGCTTGTTTGCCTTGCTGCTGATCGTTGCGCCACTGATTTTCACGAGTGGCCTCTCCACCATGATGCTCGCGCAAATGGGCATTGCCATCATCGCCTGCCTGTCGTACAACATGCTGCTGGGCCAAGGCGGCATGCTGAGTTTTGGTCATGCGGTGTACACAGGCCTCGGCTCGTATATGGCGATTCATGCGCTCAATATGGCCTCGGGCGGCAAGCTGGCGATTCCTGTGAGCTTGGTGCCCATCGTAGGCGGCATAGCGGGCCTCGGCTTTGCGGTGCTGTTTGGCTACGTGACAACCAAGAAAGCTGGCACACCCTTTGCCATGATCACGCTGGGCATGGCCGAGTTGGTGTTTGCCATGTCGCTGATGTTTTCTGAATTCTTCGGTGGCGAAGCGGGCGTATCGGCCAATCGCGTGGTGGGGCAAGGCTTTTTCGGCATTACCTTTGGCCCTGCGATTCAGGTGTATTACCTGATCGCGATTTACACCTTCGTTTGCGTGGCTCTCATGTTTGCCTTCACACGCACGCCGCTCGGCCGTATTTTGAATGCCGTGCGCGACAATCCAGAGCGTGTGGAATTTGTGGGCTACAACACGCAGCGCGTGCGCTACATGGCTTTCATCATTTCGGGCTTTTTCGCAGGCATTGCAGGCGGCTTGGGCTCAATCTTGTTTGAGATCGTCACGGCGGAGGTGGTGGGCGCTGCGCGTTCGGGCGGCTATTTGCTGTTTACCTTCTTGGGCGGTGCCACTTTCTTCTTCGGGCCCATCATTGGCGCGGTGCTCATGGTGCTCGCGTTTGTGTTGCTCTCGGAGCTGACCAAAGCTTGGCTGCTGTATCTCGGCTTGGTGTTTCTCTTCATGGTGATGTATGCGCCGGGCGGCATTGCCTCGCTGATCATGATGAATCTGCGCGTGGCAGCTTTTGGCTTCTTGCGCAAGCTGTGGGTGAGTTATTTGGGCTTGGGGCT
Organism: Allobrachymonas sp.; assembly: GCA_012036375.1. Classification (GTDB taxonomy): domain Bacteria; phylum Pseudomonadota; class Gammaproteobacteria; order Burkholderiales; family Burkholderiaceae_C; genus JANMDU01. The sequence goes on from JAAUOI010000189.1 coordinate 5,051, forward strand.
GTGCGCCCTCATCATCTTGCTGGGCGCGGGCGCGATGATTGAGATGATTTATCACTTGCAGCTCAATGTGGCGCTGGGCCCCGAGCTGAAGTTTCTCGGCATGCCGCTGAATGCCAAAGGTTTGAACAGTTGGTTTGGCGCCGGCTTTATTTTGCTCACGGGATTGGGGCTGTTTGAATTAGCGCGGCGGCAATTCCTCAAGGAATGGAGCCAGATCCAAGAAGACATTGAAAAAGAAATCAAGCGCCGGGAGGCAGCGCTATGAGTGAAGCCACAAATTCTCCAATTCTTGAATTAAAAAACCTGCGTAAGAGTTTCGGCAAAACCGAAATCATTCGCGGCGTGGATCTTGCCGTGAAAGCCGGCGAGCGCGTGGCGGTGATCGGGCCCAACGGCGCAGGTAAATCCACGCTGTTTAACCTGATCTCGGGCCGCTTTGAACCCACGAGTGGCGATGTGCTGCTCAAAGGCCAGCGCATCAATGGCAAAAAGCCGTTTGAGATCAACCGCATGGGGCTCTCACGCAGTTTCCAAATCACCAATATTTTTCCCAAGCTCAGCGTGTTTGAGAATCTGCGCTGCAGCGTGCTCTGGAGCTTGGGCTATAAATATTCCTTCTGGAAATTTTTGGCCGATTTGGATGATGCCAATGATCGCGCCGAAGAGCTGATGGAGCAAATTCGACTCGATAAAAAGCGCGATGTGCTGGCGATGAACCTCACCTATGCCGAGCAACGCGCTTTGGAGATCGGCATCACGATTGGCGGCGGCGCTGAGGTGATTTTGCTTGATGAGCCCACCGCCGGCATGAGCAAAACCGAAACACAAAACTTCATCAAGCTCATTCGCCAAGTGACGGAAGGTAAAACCTTGCTCACCGTGGAGCACGATATGGGTGTGGTGTTTGGCCTCGCCGACAAAATTGCCGTGGTGGTGTATGGCGAAGTGCTCGCGTTTGATGCGCCCGATGCCGTGCGCGCGAATGCGAAGGTACAGGAAGCGTATTTAGGTTCGCCCGTAGCAGACGGACAAGCGGATAGCCAAGCGGGAGGACACTGAAATGAGCACCGAACTCTTAAAAGTTGACAACTTGCATGGCTACTACGGTAAGAGTCACGTTTTGCACGGCGTGCAATTCAGCATTGGGCAGGGCGAGATTGTGGCGCTCTTAGGCCGCAACGGCTCGGGCCGCAGCACCACGGCCAAAGCCATCATGGGCTTGGTCGATTGCACCGGCTCGATGAAATGGGCGAGATCAAGAAATCGTG